>JASFUC010000196.1:0-3001 GCA_050050475.1 Nitrosopumilaceae archaeon | reverse complement strand
ATAATTGCAATGGTTGGAACACCGTTTTTTGAGACATTGATTTGTCTTGATTGAGACATGGACGTTGTTTTGAACTAATGTATTTAAGTTCTTGGACAATTTATCCAATTTATATAGAAAAATTTCTAATGAAAAAACCTGCGTCAGCAAATTCAGATCTTACAAAACATTGTTTCAAGAAAGGGATCAAGTAAAGTTTTGACATTTAGTATCCCACATGTTTTCAAAGCACTTCAATTACTTTGTCATGATAACTATGTAAGTAGATCAAAATTTTCTCAAGAACTACATTTGGGCGAAGGGGCCATCAAGACACTGATTTTACATCTCAGAAATGCAAGGATGGTGGATACAACAAAATCAGGAACGTTCCTTACATCCAAAGGAAAGAAATTTTCCGAAAATCTAACAAAAGTGCTTCCAAATGAATGTCAGTTGACAAAATGTAAGATTGCCCCAAAGAAATTCAACCATGCAATTATTTTGAAAGGTTATTCACCTGCAATAAAGACAGGACTTGAACAAAGAGATTATGCTATACTGTATGGTTCTTCAGGATGCATAACGCTCCTTTACAAAAATAACCAATTTGTGTTCCCAGGAGAAGATCTTGACTGCCTTTCAGATGATCAGCGTACCAGAAAAAAAATTTTAGAAAACTTACGCCCAGAAGAAGGTGACGTAATAATCATATCATCATCAGAGGATCCTTTTGTTTCTGAGGTTTCCGCAAAAAATTCTGCTCTTTGGACATTAGCTACAGGATAATCCAAGCAAGATATTTACCTGTTGAAAAAATTTTGAATGTTGTTGGAGCGAGCGTATTTTCTAGTAATTCCGGTAATAATTGGGGCAATAGCAGGTGCTTTTATGGCATTTTATCCACAAGGGGAGAATAATGAAGAAACATTAACTAAATCATTGTTAATTGATGGTGGTTCTCCAATTTTGGGAAACCCATCAGCGCCAATTACTATTTTAGAATGGGGAGATTACCAATGCACGTATTGTTACCGTTTTCAGGACACAACCTTGGCAACAATAGATAGAGATTACATAAAAACTGGAAAAGTGAACCTAGTTTTCAAAGACTTTCCATTAAACGGGCCTGATTCAGTTTTAGCTGCAGAGGCATCTTATTGTGCAAATGATCAAGGCAAGTATTGGGAATACCACAATGAACTATACAAAAACTGGGCAGGAGAAAAAACGGGATGGGTTACAAGATGGTCTCTCAATGCTTTTGGTTCAACAGTTGAATTAGATTTAGAAAAATTCAATAAATGTTTAGATGAACACAAATACAAAGAAAAAATTGAAGCATTGTATTCATTTGGTCAAGAAGTTGGAATTGATGCCACGCCATCGTTTCTTGTTTTTAATGATGAGAGAATTATCAAAATAAGGGGCAATCAACCACTGGAAACTTTTCTTAGAACATTTGATGAATTATAACAAAAATGAAAAACTGAATCAACCAAACTTAATATTCGTACACGATGGAGTTCTCACCAATGGGTAAGATCGACGTTGAAAAACAAGATTCAGTCAAGATGTATAAAATAAGAAAAACTCTTGATGAATTAACTGACAAATCCGGTCATGGAACAGAATTAATCACAGTATACATTCCAAAAGGAAAACAACTTCACGAGATAATCAATACACTCAGAGAAGAGCAAGGAACCGCAGACAACATAAAATCGGATTTAACTCGTGGACACGTAGTTGATTCTCTTGGAAAGGTAATTCAAAGACTCAAACTCTACAAAAAAACACCTGAAAGAGGACTTGTGATTTTCTGCGGAGCCCTACCTCCAGAAGGAGGAGGTCCTATGGGAAGTGAAGTCATTAAAATTTACGAATTAGATCCGCCCAAAGATTTGAAGCAATATCTGTACAGATGTGATGATCATTTCCATGTAGATATTCTAAAAGACATGCTAAAGGACGACAATTTGATTGGGTTTATTGCCATTGATGCGAAGGACTGCGGATGGGGATTATTACATGGAAACAAAATTGAGGTTTTAGCACAGACAGGTTCAGGAGTAGCCGGAAAACATCGACAAGGTGGACAATCTGCAAAAAGATTCCAGAAATTACGAGAGATGGAATTGACATATTACTATAACAGAGTGGCAGAAACCTCAAGGGAATATTTTATCGATATATATCCAGTCAAGGGACTAATTATTTCTGGACCTGGTCCAACAAAAGAAGATTTTATCAATGGAAACTATTTGGAATACCGTTTACAAAACATGATAATTTCAACCATTGATTCTTCATATGCGGGTGCCGAAGGAGTGAGAGAAGCATTTGCAAAATCAGCAGATATTTTATCTGACTTTAGGATGGTAGAAGAAAAGAAACTAGTGGAAGACTTGTTCAGACACATTAATTCCCATTCTGGTTTGGGCGCTTATGGATTACAAGAAATTATAGAGTATTTGAAAAACAATGTAGTTGACACTTTAATCATCACCGATGATACAAATTTGCACAGAGTAGAAGGAAAATGTAAAAGATGCCAACATATTCAAGCAGATATTGTTGAACGCTCAGAAGTAATTCCAAAAAAAACAGAATATACCAACAACCCATGTCCTGGATGTAAGGCAATGGAAGTTGATGTGAGTGAAAGAGATATTGTGGATTACCTAGCATTAATTGCTGCAAAGACTGGAACTAAAGTAGAGGTGATCTCAGGTTCTGCAGAATACGGCAACATGTTATCAAGTCTTGGAAAAGTAGGAGCAATCCTAAGATACAACCCAGGTCATTCTAAGTAAGGGAATTTCGAATTTTTTCAGCGAGTTCAAATAATTTATCTTCCTCTTCAATCACTCGTTTTGTCCAGATAGTCCCTTTGTGATTGTATCGTGGAATAATGTGGATATGAACGTGAGGGATGATTTGTTTTGCTGCTCTACCGTTGTTTTGAGCCAGACTAAAGGCATCGGCTCCTGTTGCATCAGCTATTGCATTTGCTATTTTT
>JASFUC010000195.1:0-3003 GCA_050050475.1 Nitrosopumilaceae archaeon | reverse complement strand
TGTGTTTTGCAAGAAAAGCGTTTTTTGATAGAGATTCAAAAAAATCAAAATCAACCGCTGATAAAAAAAAGACAACAAAAACTAACAAAAAAGTACCAAAAAAAGTCACCAAAACAAAGACAGCAAAATCAAAGTAAAAAACAAGATTTATTCCTCTTTAATATGGTAATACAGCATTGGGCTCACAGCAACTCTCAGCATCAATTGTCAAAAAATTCATCCCTGCTAGAAAATCATCCTCTCGTAAGGGTGATAATGGAACTGTTTTGGTAGTTGGAGGAAGTTACATCTATCATGGTGCCCCAATTTTGTCCTCAATTGCTGCTCTTCGCTGCGGAACTGATCTGGTGTATACTTCAGTTCCAAAAATAAACGTCTCAGCAACACGTGCCATTTCTCCAAACTTGATCGTTATTCCCCTAGTTGATCAAAAACTCACAAAAGGTGCAGTTAGAAAACTTCTCGGTGTAATTCCTAGAAATTTGGATTCTGCAACAATAGGAATGGGATTGGCTGTTCAAGAAAAAAATTCACTTTTACTCTTAGTACAATCTCTTTTGGATAGGGATGTTAGACTATCTCTTGATGCGAGTGCATTGATTCCTGAAGTTCTTCCTTTATTGGCCGACAAAAATGTGGTTGTAACTCCTCATGCTGGAGAGTTCAAAAGATTGTTTGGAGCTGCTCCTCCAAATTCTACAAAAGAAAGAATAAAAATTGTTGAAAGCAAAGCTAAGGAACACGGTGTTACAGTTTTGTTGAAGGGTTCAACGGATGTAATTTCTGATGGCAAAAAGACATTTCTTTATACAAAAAAAATCCCTGCAATGACTGTTGGTGGAACAGGCGATGTGCTTTCTGGATTAACTGCAGGAATGCTTGCAAAGAATCGTAATACTCTAGAATCTGCTGCATCTGCGACGTTCATCAATGGGCTAGCTGGAAAAGCAGTTCAAAAGAAATTGGGTCTTCACATGACTTCAATGGATCTCCTAGATGAGATTCCAAATGTTATGAAACCATTTGATAAAATTGTGTGATTGAAATGAAGCCACTCAAACATGTAGATGCAAACATGAATGATTTGATTTCAGATTTGCAAATTTTAATTCGTCAACCAAGTGTTTCTGCAAAAAATGAAGGAATTGAAGAGTGTGCAAAACTAGTCAAAAAAATGTTAAACAAATCTGGAATTTCTACTGAAATTTTGAGGCTAAAAAAAGGTATTGCACCAATAGTTTATGGAGAAATTAAATCGAAAAAAAACAATTCTAAAACTTTGATGTTTTACAACCACTATGATGTGCAACCAGCCGAACCTTTTGATTTATGGGAATTTCCTCCGTTTAGTGGAACACAAAAAGGAAACAAGATTTTTGGAAGAGGTTCAGCTGACGATAAAGGTGAGTTAATCACAAGAATCAAGGCAGTAGAGGCATACTTGAAAACTACTGGGGATGTTCCATGCAACATCAAATTTGTAATTGAAGGAGAAGAAGAGACTGGCAGTGCACACATTGACCAATACCTCAAAAAATACAAAAAGAAATTTGAATGTGATGGAGTAATATGGGAATTTGGATATGTGGATTCAAAAAACAGGCCAATAGTGGGTCTGGGAATGAAAGGGTTGCTGTTCGTAGAGTTGTCAATCAAAGAAGCAATCAGAGATGCACATTCTAGCTTGGCAGTTTTAATTAAAAATCCTGCATGGCGACTAGTAGAAGCTGTTAAAACTCTGAGAGATTCTGATGGGAAAATTCTCATAAAAGATTGGTATGCTGATGTCAAACCATTCTCAAAAAAGGATTTAGAAATTATTGCAAAAGAACCCTTTGATGAAAAATCGTTCAAAAAAGAATTTGGAGTAAAATCATTTGTTGCAAACAAAAAAGGTCTTGCGGCAAAAAAGGCACTAGCAGGAGGTGCAACATGCAACATTGCAGGATTTGTTTCTGGTTATACTGGTGATGGTGCAAAAACAGTTCTTCCAAGCGAGGCTTTAGTTAAAATTGACTTTCGTCTTGTCCCACAAATGGACCCGAAAAAACAAGTTCAGAGATTGAAAGCACATCTAAAATCAAAAGGATTCTCTGATATCAAAATCAAGGTATATCATGGCGAGGCAGCAGCCAGAACAAATCCTTCTGATCCCTTTGTCTTACAAGTTAAAGAAGCAGCTGACGAATCATTTGGAACCTCGATTCTTAATGTCTCAAATGCCGGAACCGGACCTATGCACTCTTTTGTTGAAGGGCTCAAGGCACCATGCATATCAATTGGAAGCACATACATGTTTTCTAGAATCCACTCTCCAAACGAATTTGCGCGAGTTGATCTACTAAAAAAGACTACAAAATGTATGTGCCTTTTAATGGACAAATTTGGCAGAACCTAGTTTTACCTCAAAAAAAGGAGAAAGCCCTTTATTATGCGACCAAATTATTTGAGATATGTCTATGTACATGCCTGGCGCAACCGCAGTTGGTGTAACCTTTGATGGTGGTGTAGTTTTTGCAAGCGAAAAACGAATTGCATTTGGAAATTTTCTTGTAAGCAAAACAACCAAAAAAACCTTTGAGATCACTCCCATGGTCGGAGCAACCTGTGCAGGCCTAGTTGCAGACATGCAAATTTTATCCCTGCAAATAGCAGCTTTGGCTAAAATTCGAAAAATGGAGCTAAAAAGAGAAGTGCCTCCAAATTCGGTTGCCAAAATGATGTCAAACATGATGTATGAGAGAAGGTATTTCCCATTATTGACTCAGGTAATTGTTGGGGGTGTGGTTGGCAAACCAATCCTGTATACTTTGGATCCTCTCGGTTCGGTTTTGCCTGATGAATATGCAGCAGTAGGAACAGGAGCCGAAATGGCGTTAGGTGTCCTAGACCCACAATTCAAACAAAACATGAGTGAAGACGAAGCAGTGGATTTGGCCAAAAAAGCAGTCCGCTCAGCTTCAATGAGAGACTCTGCAAGTGGTGATGGTCTTGATATTATGA
>JASFUC010000194.1:0-3020 GCA_050050475.1 Nitrosopumilaceae archaeon | reverse complement strand
ATTACTGATAATGCATATGGAACGTATTATGATAAAAGATCAATAGAACAATTATTGCAATATGGATTAATTATTTTGGATAAACCTCCTGGTCCAACAAGTCATGAGACAGTAGCTTGGACAAAAAGACTACTAAAAATTCCCAAAATAGGTCATAGTGGAACTCTTGATCCACAAGTATCTGGAGTCTTACCTTTAGGACTTGGAGAGGCTACAAAAGCTTTAGGTGTTTTACTTTATGGACCAAAAGAATATCATGCCCTTGGAAGACTTCATTCTCTTCCTTCTAAAGAAAAGCTAAATGAAATAATTCATCTTTTTACTGGAGAAATTTTTCAAAAACCTCCTCAAAGATCTGCTGTAGTAAGACAAACTCGAACTAGAACCATCCATGAATTTGAAGTAATTGAACAAAAAGAAAGACTTCTCTTAACAAAAATTCTTTGTGAATCCGGAACTTATATTAGAAAATTATATTATGACATCGGTGAAGTTTTAGGTCCTGGAGCAACTATGATTGAGTTGAGAAGAACAAGAGTTGGTCAATTTAGAGAATCTGATGGGCTGATAACCTTACACGAGCTTGCAAACGCTTTTTCTATTTGGGAAGAACAAAAAGACGAAACAAAACTAAGAAAAATGATAAAACCAATTGAACATTCCCTTAGTGAAATAAAATCGGTAGTGGTCCGTGATTCTGCAGTAGATGCTATGTGTCATGGTGCTCAATTAGCTATTCCGGGAATTTTAAAAATCAGTCCCAATCTTAAGAAAGGAGATGTTGTTGCAATTTATACTCAAAAAGGCGAGGCGGTTGCACTAGCAGAATCCACAATGTCTGAAAATGAAATCAAGGATGCTACCAAAGGGTACGCATTTGAAACAAAACGAATCATAATGGCACCTGATACATATCCTAGAAAATGGAGAACAAAACCAACTCCAAAAGATTAAAAATTAAATAAAAACATCGTTAGTACTTGTCTTCTAAAACTCTAATTGGATTTATCATAGTGGGTGTTGTGGCCGGTTTGGCTTTTGGCCTCTATCTAATTGATGTCAAGAATACAAATCAATTGGTCTTTGTTGAAGGTCCTTCACTTTCTATAGTGACAGAAAAATTTGATTTTAAAAAGGGCGAGCAAATAAAAATACGTTTGATTAATTCGGGAACTATTCCATTATCTTTCCCAGATTCTTCTTATGGTCTAAGAATAACTGGATTATCTGGAATGCTAATGTATTCTCCAGAAAAATTAGAAAATTCTACTCCAAATGAATATTTGCTAAATCCAAAAGAAGAAATTGAGTTTGTTTGGGATCAAATAAAAAATGATGGGGATTTTGTTCTTGAAGGATTATACAAGATTCATTTTGAAGGATTTGATGCTGATTCAAATAAAATCGATAAATCCACAACCATTACAATTTGGAAATAGGTTTCAAATCTCACATAACATAATATATAATCAATTTTTGCCGAATACTTTTGTCTAATGACAAATGCCGGGGTCGCCTAGCCTGGTAGGGCGCGCGCCTGGAAATAATTAACCATAAAGCGCGTTCTCGCAAGGGAACGGGAGTTCAAATCTCCCTCCCGGCGCTTCTTATTTTCAATATTACTTCACATATTGCCAATTCCTTGATAACGATGATTTGTACTGATAATTTCTACGTGAGTCTTTTATGCAAATTTTTTCAAAATACCCTATGTCAAATTTCAATAAGGAATCATGGGAAGAAGTACGAGGATTATCTTGGGTAATTCTAGATGAAGACTAAAGATCAGATCTACATTGAGGAAGAACCACTTGAAGATAGTTTTAGAATCTTAGAAAATTCTTTTACATTACTCTCAAAGTTTGGACTCTCTCCAAATCAATCCAAGGTTTATCTTTCACTTACTAAAGATGGTCCAAGAACTGCTTCTCAGTTATCCAAATCTCTGGATATTCCTAGAACAGAAATATATCATCTTCTAAAAACTCTACGGCGAAAAGGATGTGTTGAAACAATTAACCAGAAACCCATGAAATTCGGCCCCATTATGATTGAGAATTTTCTTGAAAAAACAATTGATATTGAAAGAAACAAAATAAAAAATTTAGAAAAAATCCTTTTTACCCTTAAGAAATTCAAGGCAGCTAGATATCTTCCTGATGATGCTTAAAATTGCATAATGATCTGCGAGTTTAAGACGGATTTTGATATGGAATCCTTATCTATTAAAAACGCAAATTTATGTTATGCAAGCATATGTTCTATTAAATTGTGAAACTGGCTCGGAAAGTGATTTAATCTCCGAATTGAAAAAAATTCCTGAAATTACCGAAGTCAATGGGATTTGGGGAAAGTACGATATTTTTCTTAAAATTTGCAGTGATGATCCAGATGGAATAGACAAAATTGTATCGAATCTTCGTAATCAAAAATCCATTACAAATAGCTATACCATGCATGTCCTATATGGCCAGGGAGGAACAATCGATGAGCTTGAATCAGGAAGAAAATAATTTCTATATTCATTTGGATGTGTTTTGTCTTGCTTTATCTCCAATAAGCTTAAGTTCTTCATAAATTCAAATTTTTTAAATGAATGATACTACCGAAAATAAAATCCATCAATCGGGACTGGCTACAAAGGATCTTATTGCTTACTTTAGGGAAAAATGTAAAATCTGTGGTCATCATCGAATTATGCATGATGAAAATGGAAAATGTGAAGGAGTTATGAACAAACCCTGTAATTCTGGATGCGACAAATTTGTTTCTGAATAATATTTAATAATTTACTCTCATATGTTTTTTTGATATTATCTAAAATGAACTTTGTGTGCTAAAAAGTGTTCTTGATTTGAAATTCAAAAGCAGAATCCCTACAATAGTTATTGAAAAAATAATTATTGCAATTTCTCCGAACTCAGGTACCACAGTGAAGATAATTACTTCTCGTTTTGGCCCTGTCCAACTTGTTTCATTTTCCGGAATACCAATCCCATTAATTGATATTGCAATTGTTA
>JASFUC010000193.1:0-3065 GCA_050050475.1 Nitrosopumilaceae archaeon | reverse complement strand
TATTTACAGCATTATTTGAGCAGGGAATTTCTATTCGAAAATTAGGAAAGATTGGAAAACACGAGGGGTGTCTACGAGTAACTGTAGGGACAAAAGAAATGAACTCCAGATTTTTGCTAGCTATCCGCGATCTGTTAAGATGACTTTGATTAAACACAACAAGGGAATATACATGGACAATTCCATAATTGAATCTCTTGAAAACACCGATGCGATAATTTTTGATTGTGACGGTGTGTTAATTGATATTACAAAATCTTATGATCTTACTATAGACAAGACAACAAAATATGTTTTAGAAAATTTTTCTAACATTGATGATGCAATTGAAATTGACTCTAAAATTATTGATGGATTCAAATCAACTGGCGGATTCAATGACGAAGTGGATCTTGCATATGCTGCAATCATCTCAATTTTTGTGGCAAAAAAAACTCAAAGAAATCAAAGAGATTTAATTTTTGATGTAATAAAAAATTGTGATACATCAGGCATTGTGTCTGCCGAAACGTACCTCAAAACACTAAGCGATTTTGATGAAATCAAAAATAAATTATCTTATCCTGGAAGTCATCATAATAATCCGTTATACAAAATATTTGACCAATTGTTTTATGGACCAGAACTATATGGAAAACTCTTCAATGACAAATCAAAGTTTTCCGAAGCCGGATTAATTGAAAATGATGTTGTAATAATAAATGATTCCTTAATTTCGACATTAAAATCCAAATACGACTCAAAAATAGCAATTGTCACTGGAAGGGGAAAAGAATCAGTTAGTTACTCACTGAAGCATATACTAAAAGAGTTTGATATTGACAATTGTGCATTTTTGGAAGATGAATCAAGGAGTCTGGCCAAACCCAACCCTGAATCATTAATTTGCTCAATTAAGGGAATGAAAAGTAATCATTCTTTGTATGTGGGGGATTCTATGGAGGATCTTATCATGGCAAAAAAAGCATCAGAGACGGGCCACAAAACCACATTTTGTGGCATCATAGGAACAAGCAAAGACCCTGCACAAAAATTAGATCTTTTTGAAAAAAATGGGGCTCATATAGTATTGGATTCAATAGAATTACTACCGAAGGTATTAAATTTAGAATGAGGCAGAGTTAATCTTCTGTGATAAGCATGAAAGCAAGAAAAACCACTCTAAATAGAAAGACCAAGGAGACAACAATTTCAGTATCAGTCAATTTGGATGGAGCAGGAAAAACTTCAATAGATACAGGGATTAACTTTCTTGATCATCTAATCACCTCATTTGGAAAACACTCCATGATAGATCTGAAAGTTAATGCAAAATCAAATGACAAAATTGAGCATCACTTAATTGAAGATACTGCAATAACTATTGGCCTGGCAATTGACAAGGCGCTTGGAAATAGAAGTGGAATTACAAGATTCAGCTATGCTTCGGTTCCAATGGACGAATCATTAGCAGAGGCATCAATTGATCTGGTGAAAAGACCCTTTTGGAAATTGACTTTATCTATCAAACGCAATAAAATCGAGGACGTATCAAAAGAGGATTTGGAACACTTTTTCCAATCTTTGCTTCAAAACCTAAACGGCTGTATTCACCTTACTGTAAAGTATGGAGAAAACGACCACCACAAAGCAGAAGCTGCCATCAAATCACTTGCTGTGGCTTTTAGAGTTGCATCCTCAAATGATAAAAAACAAAAAGGTATTCCAAGTACAAAAGGTTCAATGTAATGGTAAGTGTAGCTATATTTGATTATAAGGCTGGAAATATTTTCAGCTTGAAAAATTCTTTAGAAAGAGCAGGAGCTCAAGTTGATGTAATTACTACGTTTGATGAACCAAACCACTACTCTGGACTTTTGTTGCCCGGGGTTGGTAATTTTGATCCTGCCATAAAAAGCATTAATGAACACTCTAAAACTAAATTTCAGGATTATGTTAAAGACACAACTCCTGTATTGGGAATTTGCCTTGGAATGGAGATGTTTTTTGAGAAAAGTGAAGAAGGAAAAGAGAAAGGTCTTGATGTGATTGATGGGGAAGTAATTGAGCTCCCACCAACTCTTAAAGTTCCGCACATGGGCTGGAATGATTTGGAGATAAAAAAGCCTGGAAAAATTCTAGAAGGGGTGAAAGATGGTTCCTGGGTCTATTTTGTTCACTCCTTTAGGGCAAAGCCTGCATCAAGTGAAGTCGTTACTGCAGAGTCTGATTATGGAATTAAAGTTCCTGCAGTAGTAGAGAAGAACAACTTTTTTGGAACACAATTCCATCCAGAAAAGTCAGGCAAAGTGGGCAGTATAATGATTGAAAATTTTCTAAAAGAGTGTAAAAAATGAAAATTATTCCCGCAATTGATTTGATGGATGGACAAGTGGTTCGACTTTACAAAGGTGATCCAAAACAAAAAACCGTATACAGCAGCAATCCCGTGGAGATTGCTCAGAAATGGGAAAAAAATGGGGCAGATATGCTTCACATAGTCGATCTTGATGCTACACTCGGAATAGGCTCAAACCTTGCTATAATAAAAAAAATTATTGAAAATATTTCAATTCCCATTGAGATTGCTGGTGGGTTACGAGCCGAATCAATAGCCATGGAAGCTGCAAAAATTGCACAAAGAATTGTAATTGGAACGTTGGCCTTTAAGGAAGAAAAAATTTTAAAAAGATTGCTAGATAAACTAGGATCTGAAAAAATTGTAATATCAGTAGATCATAAAGATGGAAAGATTGTGACTCATGGATGGCAACAAGGAACCGACATTGATTTGATAGAATCAATTAAAAATTTTCTTGCAATGGGATTCACAGAATTTTTATTAACAAATGTAAATAAAGATGGTACTCTTGAAGGACCTGATTTGGTTTTCTTGGAGCAAGCTTGCAATCTCAATGCTAATGTGATTGCAAGTGGAGGAATTTCAAATGTAAAAGATGTAGAACATGTCAAAGAAAAAAATCCATTTGGAGTAATTTTAGGAAAAGCTCTTTATGAAAACAAGATTTCCATCCAGGAGGCAAAAAAACTATCATGACTCTCACAAAAAGAATTATCCCTTGTCT
>JASFUC010000192.1:0-3073 GCA_050050475.1 Nitrosopumilaceae archaeon | reverse complement strand
ATTTGAAACTTAAGACCAAAACCGATCAGGTACTTGGTGACAGCTTCAATTGAATCAAATATTACAAGCAGGTATTTAGGAAATTCTGATGATTTGAACTGACAAATCATCCATTAGTGTTTTAAGCAAATTTTGTAATACAACGTCATGTCAAAGGACACAGAATCCGCACCAGCTTGGGAGCAGCTAATGGGATTATCTTGGACAATACTGGATGAAGAATAGTCTCAAAAGATTAGAACTCTTTATGAACGTCTCACATTCAGTTTGAATTATGGATGTTTATGTCCGCAAGGAGGTTCAGGCATTTGAGTATGTCTCATTTACCGAATTTAAGAGTGAAAATGAACTAGAATTTTGTTGTGAGAAATTAAAAAAGTATGTTTCAAGCTTAAAGGCATGGAGTGGCAAAATAGGCAAGTTCTGTATTGTAGAAAAAGAAATTCTTACCCCAATTGATTATTGTCCTTTTTGTGGAGAAAAAATAGAATATGTTTCTGTGGAGTAGAAATTGAAGAATAATTTTAAAATAATAATTGGTGGGACAACCCTCTTGATTTTAGGAATAATTCTATCTCAGATTCCTGATTACAGACAGTTCCTTTTTGGAATTTACTTTGATATACAAATAATTGGATTGCTGATTTTTTCCACTGCTGGACTAGTAATGATAGGTGTTGGAATAATGTTGGAATTTGTTTCAAGAAAATATAGAATTTCACAATAAACCGTAGATTTTTGAAGTGAATCTGCCACGATTCGAATCAAAGTTTAGAATACTTTATGAATATCCTTTTTTGAGCTAAAACGTGACTGGTTTTAATTATTTTTTTACCCCTGTTGGGCCAGAATACAAGAAAAAGTTTGCAAGAAACTTTGGAATTGCAATTTTGATCTTGTTTGCATTTTATGGAATATGGAGCTTGGCAACTGATCTCAAAGATCCCTTGCCATCATCAGAACCAAATCTAGAACAAGAAGAATCTAGGATGTTTGGCGATCCGACAAATCCTAAGATTAGTTACGAAGGAGAACCTTCCAGTAGAACCTTACTGCCGTACACAGAAAACTACAACGTGCCATTTGATTATGAGGGAAGAATTGATTATGATTCATTAATTAAAAAATTACTCCCACCATTGTTTCAACAAAAGCTAAAAGACATGGGAGTCGATGTTGAAACATCTCATATGGTATTGCTTCGTGGACCCCAGATTGCAATGTATCAGGAAAGTAGCTATCAATGCGGTTACGTCATTGATGATGACAATAGTGTGTATTGGCTAGAAGGAAGAATTGACAAATCAAAAATTTATGATGTGGAAGTATTTACAGAAAACCCAATGCCATGCAAACCAAATCATGGAAGCTGTTGGTGTACTGCACAAACACTTGCTGAAGAAGAACTTCTAGACTTTGAGAAAACCAGTCTTACTCCCACTGAAGAGCAAATTGTGGTAAATTACATTTATGACTATCTTAAGGACAATACTAACCTAAATTTTTACAAGTATCAGGTTGGCAGATACCATATGGATTATGGTGATGAAAACGTGATTTCTTTTTGTGGAGTTTTTGGGGAGGATACTCCTCGTGACTATTTTGGCGGATCAGTAAACACAGTTACTAATGAAACTGATTTTCACATGGAACGAAGAATGTCTCCTTTATGCATAATTTCTGAAAATGCCAAGTGGTATTCTTTTGATTAGGAAATGAAGACCAAATTCAAAATACTCATTGTCATTAGTGCTATTGCTGCAATTACAATTGGATTTTTTGCATTTGAGACAACTGCAGCAGAAGTTCTATGCATAGAAAAAGGAGGCGTAATATCTGGAGACTTGTGTATTATGGAAAACCCATCTCCAAAGTTAACTGAAGATTCAGAAATTGAAGAATTACCTCTTGATAAAATTTCCTTTATGGAGCCAAACAGCATGGAGTTTTTCTACTATCCAGACCCCGAGGACACTGAAAATCGCGATGTATTTCAGTTATTTATTTTGATAAGACTTCCAGAACACTTGGGTGGTGCAGTCAATGATGTTTCAGCATTTAGAGCATACAGTGCAGTATCAATCTCGACTGATCATTGCGTTACAAAGTACTGGCCTGACCCAGGAAGGCAAAGACTTGAAGATCCCTGCTGGGGAACAATGTATCGTGCAATTGACGGATTGATCACACAAAACACTGATCCCGTGTTGATTACTACTCCGATGGCACTTCCTTACCTTGACTTGTCCATGGATGATAATGGCTCATTGCACATAGAGCCACCAACATGGACTGTTGAGAAAAACGGAGTGATAGGTGTTGGACGTTCTGTATCTATGCAAGAGATTAACCAGGGGTCGCAAATCCTAATTGATTCGTACAAAAAATCACACCCAAACCATCCTTCCCTCCCTGTATCTTTTGCAGGATTTGGTCTGGCCGAAATCGATTCTCATTATAACAGAATTGAATCTCGATACTATGATTATGCATCCATGGGGCACCACAATGTCTTTCTTGCAATTACAAACGTGCCTGCACAAGATCAGAAATATTTTCAAAATCTGGCAAAATCCAATTCTGAGTTGTGGCAAGTAGGGGATACCTTGATTTGGATTGGGGGTCATGCGTTTGATGAGAATAGTTCGCAACCAGAACGATTCCGAGAATATGAGATACAGTTTGTCCTCAACGGATTCAAGTATACGATAATAGGAACAAATCTGGAATCGCTCAAAAAATCAATTATTGCAAACTTTTTCCCTGACTATTCTTATGAGGACCTAGTTTTAGTTACTAGTACTGTGAAAAATGAAAATTAGATACAAAAATACATGAACCCCTAAACCCGACAAGTTCAAATCCCCGACAACTGATTTGCTACCCAAAAACGGTTCAAGCCTCTATCGATTCAGAACTTGAATATAGATCGTTCTAGACATGATTATTATCAGGACTAGAAAAAAATTCTGATATGGGATTCAAAAAAGGCATTCACAAATGTGTAGAATGTGAAAAGAAACTCAAAGAAAACCCAGATGATACAGGAATGTGCAGTAAATGTGGTGCTGCA
>JASFUC010000191.1:0-3076 GCA_050050475.1 Nitrosopumilaceae archaeon | reverse complement strand
GAGGCACTCCTGTTTTTACCCCTTCTGAAACCAGTGCCCCCATTGCAGAGACTGCCTTTTGCCTGTCTTTCTCAGAGACCATATCTATTGGACCATTCATGCCCATCAATTCCTCTTTTTGATAGCCAAAACTTTGTGCATAGATTTCGTTGCAATCAAGAATTTTCCCATTCTTATCTAAAAAAACAAGCATGTCTGGGCTCGTTTCAAACATAATTTTCAGGATTTTTTGAAAAGAGATAGCACCATTTTGTCCCATATTGCTTGTTATACTATAGTATCCTCATAAATTCTTCTAATATTGTAAATCTGTTAAAATTTGAAACAAATACATCATAATTAATCACAATTTAGATTTGAAAATATTTTTAAAGATATTTTGGTAAAATGGAATTTTTGGACATTTCAAATTTAATGTTACAGTGTTATGTTAAAATGTTTCATGACATTTTTTTTGTAGCCAAAAAATAATTTGTGTAAGATCGATACATTGCAAACAATATAGAAATTTTAAAATTATTAATTGTAAAAAATAAATTTAGTTTTACAAAAATTTTCTAGCTGTGATTGTAACTTGTAAGCTTGTTTTGAAGAGAGTAGTTATGTGCAAAAAACAATAAAAGAATTCATGACGCAAGTAATTGTTGAAAAAATTTTCGACAACAAAAATAAACAAGCATTAAAAACAACAACAAAAAAATGTTTTTTTTGCAAAGCATTGTTTCCAATTGAATACAAACATTGTCCAAGTTGTAGCATGTTAAGATAAAGTAATTAAAGTTAGGCTTTACTGTAACATGTTATGATAACGTAAGACGTGTTGTAATAGAGTTGTATTGCTATTTCTAATATACAACAAAGTTATTTGCAACACATGAACATCATGCTGCATAAAAATTTCAAATATGAAATTTTAATCAAACCAATCAAAATACCTGCAAACCAATAACATTGCAGATATTTTGACAAAAGTGAATTTCAGGTTGTGCTAGGTCTTTACCTAACACAAGCCATCCACTCGCCACCTCTTGTGTGACACTAAATTAAAAATGAACAGAAATAAACTTTGAAATTTGATTTTTCATAGATCTCAATTTCCATAAAATCTTAATTCCAAGTTCTACTGATTAGGAGACATGAACTATGAAATCATTAAAAATCCAATGGGGTTAATTGAGTTTACACTCAAAAAAGGAGAATCCGTAACAGCTGAAGCCGCTGCTATGGTGTTCATAAGAGGAGACATTGAGACAAACACCAGAATGAGAAAAAGTGGTTTTCTCAAATCACTCAAGGCAGCAGCATTTGGCGGAGAATCATTCTTTGTAAACGAGTTTATCGCACATGAAGACGGCTGTACTTTAGGAATTACAGGCAATATGCTAGGTGACATCGAGGTAATTCACGTAGATGAGGAATACATAATCCAGTCAGGTGCATTTGTTGGCTCAACAAACGGTCTAACTCTTGATACAGAGTGGCAGGGGTTCACAAAGGGAATCTTTGGAAGCAATCTCTTCATGCTAAAGACCATGGGAAAAGGAGACATGTTTGTAAACGGTTGGGGAGGAATCATATCTAAAAAACTAGAACCGGAAGAAAAAATGATTCTTGACAACTATCAGATGGTAGCTCTGAGCTCGAGCGCACAATACAGAGTATCAAAACATGGAAGCTTAAAAACATCTTTGTTTGGAGGGGAGGCTTTAGTAATAGAGATTACTGGTCCTGGAACAGTCTACATGCAAACAAAAAACTTTATGGAGTTTGTTCGAGCTATAATCCCATACCTGCCAAAAAGAAACTAGAAGAATATTTTATTTCAACTCCCTCAAGGCATTCGAAATTATTCCTCAGAGTATTTTCTTCCTTTTCTTTTACTCCAACCATAATTTCCCAAGATTGCAAGCCCAATTACAACCACTAAGATTATAATTACAAAGTTATAATTAGTGTCAGACAAATCAAGACCATCTTCTTCATATAATTCTGAACATTTATCTCCAAACTGAGGCACACACCATTCCATAAAGTCCTCAAAACTTTGTGGCTGAGGATAAATTTCATTAATTGTCGTAGAAAAAATCACCATTCCAACAACAAGTATGAAAATTTTACGGTGCAATCATCAAAGATTACGCTAGTTGTAGAGATAAAGATAGTGTAGAATTTCACAATAACCATCATAATTATAATCTAAAAAACCAATTGCACCTATGGCTTCATACTGTATCTTTTGCTCCTTTGCAGGGCAATCACAAGAAGAGATAACAAATCACTTTGTTATCTGCCAAGGTAAATCAAAGAAAAAACTGATTTGGTAATCTCTCTTTTTTTACAATTATGAATGGTTTTGTGCTATGCCTGACTTTGGGACAATTTCATGGTTAATCTTATGTACTAAGATCCTTAGTTATGATTTACATATGAATCCCAGAGAGTTAATACTTCAGCACTTGCTCATAATTGATTCAGAAACAGACCCTTTAGAAATTGAAGATTATGATTGTTAGAATAGATTTTTTCGATTTTGCATTATTTGATTTTCATTTAATTGTTACATGCCAGTGTTAAGCCAAACAACACATTTAATGGAATGAATCTCTTAATTTATGCAGTTTTTATTCCCAAAAAAGCAAGTTTTTTATCTTTCTGGCAAAGTCTTGGATCAATGAATATACACAGCAAAGTAGTTTTTTCAATGGCAGTTTTTGGAATTGCCATGACGCTAGGAATACCCTATGCATTTGCTGAAACTGTAACTGTTAGCATCCCTCAGGGTACATCTGTACCCGGATGTGAGGCTACAAACGATTGTTTCATGCCAAGTGAAGTAACAATCAACCCAGGAGACCAAATAACATGGTCAAATGAAGATTCTGCAGCACATACTGTCACTGCAGGTAGTGTATCTGATGGACCTTCAGGGGCATTTGACAGCAGTTTGTTTATGGCAGGAACTACCTTCTCTTTCCAATTTGATGATGAAGGAGACTTTCCTTACTTTTGCATGGTTCATCCATGGATGCAAGGAATTGTACATGTAGGTACATCAGAGACAATATCAGCTGAGCCA
>JASFUC010000190.1:0-3094 GCA_050050475.1 Nitrosopumilaceae archaeon | reverse complement strand
CTAAGGAAAGAATTAGACAAGATTGTAGAAAAAACAGAGTCTTTTTCAAATTTGAATTCTGAACTTGATTCAATAAAAATTACAATTGATTCAATATCAGGAAAGGCAGGAAAAATAGATTCACTCGGAGGGGTAATTGAGGGCCTAAAACAACAATTTGATTCAGTAGCTTCCAAAACAGATTATGTAAATAATTTAAGCACTGAACTAGAGTCGATTAAAAACGAAATAAATGGACTTTCTGCCAAAACAAAAGTTATTTCCGATTTTGGTGGAAAAATAGACAAAATTGAGACGGAAATAGGCACTCTTTCACACAGAGCTGATTCTACTGCATTTGTGGGAGAGGGGTTAAAATCCGTTCAAGAAGATTTTTCAGATTTTAAAACAAACGTTTTTGATAAAACAAACACCATTGAGCAAAAAGTCTCATCAATAAATGACATGATAAAAAGACAAGATGAGCTTACTGCAGAATTTCACAAAAAAACCGACAAAGTTTTTCAGGAAATGCAGTCGGTGAAAAATATCACAAATAAGGTATCAGCAGATACTTCAAAGGAGATGATGGCATTGTTGAAGCTTTCTGAATACCAATCAAACATGAGGATGCAATCCGAATCAAAGTACGGAGAAGCAAAAGATCTTGAAAAAATGGCAGCTCAAACTGCAGATTTAGTAAACCTGTTTGATAAACTTTCAATAGAGTCAGATAACAAAATTCCGTTACCACATGAAGTGCGACAGTGGGCTGTGAGTAAGATCCTAGAGTGTGCAGACAAGTGGGAAATAAGATTTAGTGACGTGTTTACAATATTGACAAATTCCATAGGCCGGGATCTCTTAAAAGAATCAATCAGAATTCAACAAATAAGAGACATTTACGGAATAAGGGCAGTAGATGAAATCAGAAAAGAGCTAAATATCTCCTAAACGCCAGTGGTTTCATCTAAAGTAGTTAACTGATCCTTCTTTCGTTTAAGTGCTGCAAATATTCCAACTATTACTGCAATCCACATTGTACTAAAAACAATGTTTGAAACACTGACGTACATGTAGGGGGTTGCATCCATTATGTTGGTTTTAAGCAATGTTGCTCTGGCATTAATATCCAACATTCCCGTATGGTAAGCAGAACTGTCTTTTGGAACGGTAGAAATTTTTTCAATGCTTGCAATCAGAGAATCCACGTCACTCTCTATTCTTAGGAAGTTTGTAGATTCTGTTGGGAAAATCCATACAGGATTTTTACCTACCACTTCTCCCTCAGAGTTTTTAGTTTCATCCAAATTCACCATAACGGTTCCCAAATCTTTCTTTATCTCAAGCAAATGAGCTTGAATTACATCAGGATCCGAAGTTCCAACTATCCCATCAAGATGTCCACGAATTCTATCTAGAGGGTAAATATCAGCATTATAGCCATAAATTGCCATAAACGCACCAAATACAATAATTGCCACGATTCCAACCATTGAAATTTTATAGATTTTATTTGCCATCTTTTCTTCTTTGGTTAAAGCTCTGTGTTGGGTGGATTTATTTCTTTTAAACCTCGAATGGGAGAGACTCATGAAGGCAATGAAAAAGAACCCTATTGTCTGAATCCCTATAATTGGAACAAAAATAGGATTATTGGAAAATATAGAAACTAGTATTCCCATTATACCGTATACGCCAAAAAATAATTCAAGTAATGTAACTTTTGTAAAGGGTAAATTGTAAGCATTGTCTCTCCAATCATCTTTTTTGGTCAGAATACCATATTTCGGAGTCCTCAAAAATTCATTCTTTTTTCCCAAAACTGCATCAAATACAGCTACGGTATTGTTCACTGACAATCCTGCATTGTAGACAAGAAGAGATGGAAGAATTTTTGCCTTGGATTTCCAAGATTTGTTATACATTTTTTGAATAATCATCAAATATGCTCCAGGACCCATTGCAAGATATGTGGCTATAGTCAAGGCAGGAATAAAGCTGACCACATAGAGATTGATATTTCCAGCTAATAAAATAGGCAAAGACAAGAATTGAATCAGCATTAAGGGATAAACAACATGCCGGGTTAATTGGATAAAGGCTTGAATTTTTGCCTCCACTGCAACTTTACGTTTAATTGCAATTCCTCCAAGAAGCTTCACGGCGCATTGAATTGATCCTTTTGCCCACCTGAATTGTTGCCGTTTTGCAGCATTCATTTGAATTGGAAGTTCAGCGTCAACCACTATATCCGGTAAGAAGACACATTTCCATCCCTTCATTTGAGCTCTATAACTCAAATCCAAATCCTCGACCAAAGTTGCAGTATGCCATCCTCCTGCATCATCAATACAATCCCTCTTCCAGATTCCAGCCGTTCCATTAAAGTTCATAAATAAATGAGAATTACTTTTTGCTTTTTGTTCAATTAGAAAATGAAAATCAAGACTCAAAGCTTGTGCCTTTGTTATTGCAGAATAATTTTCATTGACATGTCCCCATCTACACTGAACAAGTCCAATGTTTGGTTTAGAAAAGTGAGGAATAGCTCTTTTTAGAAACCAATCAGGTGGAATAAAGTCAGCGTCAAAAATTGCCACATATTCAGTATCAGTTATTTGCATTGCATATTTTAGAGCACCTGCTTTGTACCCTTTTCTTGTCCCTCTACGTACATGTTCAATTTGAAATCCTTGATTTTTGTAGTCTTTAACTACAGATGCCAATAGTTCTACTGTATCATCATCAGAATCATCTAAAACCATAATTTTCATTTTTTCTTTCGGATAATCCAATTCACAGACAGCGTCCACCAATCGTTTTGCAACATATTTTTCATTGTATAATGGGAGCTGGATAGTTACCGAAGGCGTACCCATTTCAGTAGTAATCAACACCTCTTTTCTCCTAACCGAAAGGAATGTCAGATAGTAAAAGTTGAGAGTATATGCAGTAATAATAATAGCAGATACTATGAAAAGATCAAATACAAAAGAGGTAAAAGGATTAATTGCCATTCCCTAGCTTTCCCTGAACCTTACTGGCTATTTATACTTGCAAAATTTTACGCTTATTTTTGCTCAAAAATCTTGATTGCCGATGGTGGACAAAC
>JASFUC010000189.1:0-3098 GCA_050050475.1 Nitrosopumilaceae archaeon | reverse complement strand
ATCAGAATAATGAGATCTACGTAAAGTTCCAAGTTCTGTTTCAATCATAATTTAACTAATTTGGCTATTTCATGGTGTAATTAATTTTCCTCCATAACATTTATCATCCCTAACAAATTCAGATTCAATCAAGTTGGCAATACTTATGGCATTGGTGATAGCAACCATGATAATAACAGCAGGGTATGTAGGATACCATGCATGGCAAGAATCTCTTCACGAAGAGCCTGAAACACATTCACAGCCTATAGTAATTCAGAATATTCAGACAGAATTTAATCAAATAGTATTTCAAGAAAAACTTGATCTGAATATCTCAATAAGATAAACTTCATAATATTTTAGTCTGAATTAAATTAGATAACCATAACGTCAAATCATGGTCTTATCGGATAAAGAAAAATTGGTGGCATTAATCTCAAATGGAATTGCTGTTTATTCTTTATATCGAGAACAAGATAGCCTACCTGAAAATACTACCATGTTTGATTTTATTTTAAAAGCAATCCCCAATAATTTGAAGTCCAAATTAACTCCCGAATTAATTGACGAAGTCTTTGAATTTGTCTCATCCGCACATAGTTCATAAAGTCCAGAAAGAAAGTAACACCATACAATGACATCAATAGCTACCCTAGGTTCACATTGTGCCTTGCAGGTTCTCAAAGGGGCAAAAGATGAAGGTCTAAAGACCATTCTTGTTTGTGAAAAAAAAAGAGAAAAACTATACAAGAGATTCCCATTTATTGACGAATTTATCCTTGTGGATTCTTTTGTAGAAGTTTTAAATGAGAAATGCCAAAAGACATTAGAGCAAAACAATGCCGTGATAATCCCTCACGGCACATTGATTGCACAAATGACTTCAGAGCAAATCGAGTCAATTAAAATTCCCGTATTTGGCAATAAATGGATTTTAAGATGGGAGTCAGACCGCGAAATGAAAGAAAAACTCATGAGAGAAGCAAAGCTTCCTGTCCCAAATCCAATTTCCAGCCCCAATGAGATCAATAAACTCGTAATAGCGAAAAGACAAGGAGCCGCTGGTGGAAAAGGATATTTCATGGCATCAAGTGAAGAAGATTACCACAAAAAAAGAAACGAATTGATTTCACAGGGAGTCATTTCAGAAAAAGAAACCTTATACATACAAGAATATGCTGCAGGTGTTTTGGCATATTTACAATATTTTTACTCTCCCCTAAAAGAAGAATTGGAATTTTTTGGAGTCGACCAGAGACATGAATCAGACATAGAAGGATTGGCAAGAATACCTTCCGACCAGCAATTAAAATCAAACAAAGTTCCCTCTTTTAACGTGATTGGCAACAGCCCATTAGTTTTAAGAGAATCACTTTTAGATGAAGTGTATATTATGGGAGATAATTTTGTAGAAGCTGCAAAGAAAATGGTATCTCCTGGAATGAACGGACCGTTCTGTATTGAAGGTGTGTATGATGAGAATGCAAAATTTACATCGTTTGAATTCTCAGCAAGAATAGTTGCAGGAACTAACATCTACATGGATGGTTCGCCATACTATTCTCTACTGTTTAACGAAACGATGAGTATGGGCAAAAGAATTGCTCGAGAAGTCAAAGAAGCCGAGAAAATTAATCAACTAGAAAAGATTACAACCTAAACATAGGTAATTTTAGGCGTGAAAAAACCATAACTGAAATAATCAAGACGGACAATCCTGCTATCGCCCCAAATGGAAATTCTGGGATTACATGGGTTCCAATAATTTCAATTTCTTCTGTATATTGTGGTACAAAGAATGTGAGTGTTGAGCTATCTACATCTGAAACAATGTCATAATCAACTTCAAGCCCATTGACTAAAATTGCAAATTCATTGTTTTGTGCGTTAATCAATTCATGTTGTAGATCAATTTGAAAAATAGAATCTGAATCGCTCTCCAATGCTATTAGAAGAGAAGTGAGATCAGGATCAATTTCCATAGCAATGATGTTTGCATTTACCTCGTATGGTATCGAAAAAATTTGTTCATCAAATTCTAGAACATATTCTGTCGGATTAGTCATTGCAGAATATTCTGGATGGGACTCCCCAAATACAGGGATAATTGAAATTAATAATGAAACAGACAGCCAAAGAAATATTTTCATCTTATCGGATTAAAAATTACAAAGTATTAGAGTTTTTTAGATTGTTAAAACCCACGGAGTACTGAGAGTTTATTTTTCATTATTAAACAAAAGTCTAGGATTTCTCAATGTGTTTTGATAAAATTTAATCAAAAACATTGATTCTAAATCCAGCATTAAAACAAAAAATCACTTGGAGATTTTATTGGATACTGATTTTTTGTTTGGATAAAGGTGTAATACCGGCTCCGTATCATCAAGTGTGATTTCCACTTTTCCAATTCTACTCCTATATTGTTTAATTTTTTTACCTTCATTTGAAAAAATAAATTTATGAACCTCAACTAAAGCAAGATCTTCTAAAGAGGACAGAGTTTTGTACACAGTTGATAAAGACAATTTTAATTCATCTGCAATTTGAGTGGCATCCTTAGATTCTTCCTTTACTGAAAATAAAACTGCTCTTGTGCATACATTACTCAAGGATTCTATAATTTTCTGAGTTACATTAAACTCACTTAGCTGTATGATATTAGGTAATGCCATAAATTTCACTTGTTTGATACCAGATTAAGAACTGGCTCTGGTTTTCGTATGGAGATATCGGCTTTACTAATTCTGCTTTTGTATACTTTGTACTTTCTTCCTTTATCAGAAATCATCCATTTATCAACTTCAATGAGAGTAAGTTCTTCAAGATCTCCCAATTTTTTATAGACTGAGCTGAGCGGAATTTTTAGTTTTTCAGACAGTTCTGTTGCAGTTTTTCCTTGTTTAATAATCGTGAATAAAATTGCTCTTGATTCTGCATCGGCTAATGCTTCAATAACCTTTTGGGTAATGTCATATTTTTTTAGTTGTGGCAGTGTAATTCGTCTAGTCAACTAAACCCAAAATATTTTAGAGTTATTTAAACGACATGATTTTATTCTCATTCTAGAGAGTTAGAATCACTAATTAAATGAAGGGACTTCTTTGTTAGGATTA
>JASFUC010000188.1:0-3100 GCA_050050475.1 Nitrosopumilaceae archaeon | reverse complement strand
TTCAGAAATTACAAGATATGAAAAAAAAATTCGTGATGCCTCAAAATCTCTTAAAGACGATGAGGAGATTTACCGAATAAGAAGGATAACTGAAAGCGTACGAAGGGTATCAGAATATGCAAGTGACATTGCAGAAATTGTTCTAAATATGAATATTGACAAAGCTATCAAGAAAAAAGCCTAATTTTGAGGTCAAAGTCGCCAAGTTTTAATTCTAGTTAAAATGCATAAAAAAGAAAAATGAGTTCTGCAATTTTAATTACATATGACAAAGAAGATTCCCTAAATGAGGCACTTGGTTTGTGTGATGCTGCAGGATACCACATAGTTCATACAATTACCAAGGATTTTCTCAAGAAACCAAAATATGGAATTAGTGGTGGTGTGCTAGAAAATTTGCAAGAGCTAACAGAAAAACTTAGGCCTGATGTAATCATTTATGATGAGATTCTCAAACCCAGTCAGAACTATAATTTGGCATCGGCCTTACATCGAGAAATTTTAGATAGGGAATCTCTAATTCTTGAAATTTTTGAGAGCAGAGCATCTAGTTCAGAGTCCAAATTACAAGTAAAACTTGCTCAACTTCGATATGAAATGGCCAGAGCAAAGGAGAGGGTTCGTTTATCTCGAATTGGAGAACAGCCAGGATTTATGGGAATTGGACAATTTGAAGTGGATGTTTACTATAACGACATCAAACATCGGATGCAAACGATAAAATCCAAACTGGAAAAAGCTGGAAAACAAAGAGAATTACATAGACAGTCTAGGAAGAGACAAGGATTCAAAACAATATCATTGGCAGGATATACTTCTGCAGGTAAAACCACTCTGTTTAACAAATTAACTGGAGAATCAAGAGATCAAAGCAAAGAATTGTTTACTACCCTCTCTACCACTACAAGACGGATTACAATTGACCATGAACCATTTTTGATTGCAGATACAGTGGGTTTTATCAGCAAATTGCCTGCCTACATGATTGAGGCATTCAAGTCAACTCTTGAGGAATTAATTTACACAGATGCAATTGTTTTGGTGATTGATGTAAGTGATTCAGTGTTTGATTTTAAGAAAAAATTTGCAAGTTGTATGAGAACTTTGAGTGATGTGGGAGTAGAAAGGGACGTGATTATTTTTGCTTTAAATAAATCAGATCTTGTATCAAATTATGAAATTCATGAAAAAATCAAGATTTTGAATTTGCAAGATAGTAAAAAATGGGTTACCGTTTCTGCAGTAATAGGAAAAAATTTGAATGAATTAAAAATTTTAATAAAAAAAATAATTGAGAGTCAAGGTTCTTTAAATCATAATAATAAAATTATGGAGTTCAAAGATCCATATGGTAATTGAAGTTCTAAGAATTGGCCAGAGATTGGTAAGAGACGACAGAGTAACTACACATGTTGCTTTGGTTGCGCGAGCATTCGGGGCTGCAAGAATTTACATGAATGAGATAAATCCAGAGATTAAAGATACTTTAGGTAAAATCAAAGATAGTTGGGGAGGAAATTTTTCGATAGAATTTATGGAGAGTTGGAAACAAATTGTAAAAATCAAAAAAGAGAATGATTTCAAAATAATTCATCTTACAATGTATGGAGAAGCTATCAATGATATACAATCAGAATTAAGGCAGGAAGAAAATTTGTTAATAGTAGTAGGAGCAGAAAAAGTTCCAAGAGAAATTTATGAATATGCTGATTATAATGTTGCAATTGGATCCCAACCTCATTCTGAAATTAGTGGCCTTGCCATACTTTTAGACAGAATCCAAAAAGGATCCCAATTCAATAATGTGTTTTCAAATGCCAAAAGAAGGATTATTCCTACAAAAAAAGGCAAAAACGTTGTGATCAAAGAGACAAGGGATTAATAATAGAATACAACTAGTCATAAAAGTTGGTAGACAAATACGAAGACCCATTTGTACGAATTGCCTCAATGATAGGAGGAGATGAATATCTAAAAGTTGCAAGATCACTTTTAAAGGCCGAAGATGCCACTGACGAAGAAATAGCAAGTTCTACAGGATTAAGAATCAACATGGTAAGAAAAGTGCTGTATGATTTGTTTGGAAAGTCTCTGATTACTGGAATAAGAGTAAAAGATGAAAGAAAGGGTTGGTTTGTTTATCGATGGAGAACAAGACGGGAGGAAGTAGAGCATTTTATTGAAAATCAAAAAAAGAAAATCACTGAAAGATTGCAACAAAGACTAGATTTTGAAAATCATTCTGATTTTTATCATTGTGGAAATGAAGACTGTCCTAGGGTTACTTTTGAAGAAGCTTTGGAAGGAATGTTCAAGTGTCCTTCATGCCAAAATGTGTTGAATTTGAAGAAAAACGATAAAGCCAAAAAAGCTTTTGCAAAAAAAATCGATGAAATTAAAAAAGATATGCAACAAATATTCTAAACAGATGTAGATTTTTCAATTTTAACAAATAATTTGGTTTGAGAGACTATTTCAGAGAATTTTTAATTATTTGAAAACTTCTAATATTAACTTACTAAAATAAATAGGAGTGATTATTGGATCAGATCCTTGAACCAAATAACTACGTTCAATCCAGCAACCGGAGAAGAAATTTCAAAATTTACTCCGATGGACAAGGATCAAGTGTTTCAATTAGTTGGAAAAGCAAGACGCGCTTTTCCAGAATGGAAAAAAGATTATGAAAAACGGAGAAGTTATGTTTACAATTTAGTTGAGTATCTAAAAAAAAATAAAGTAAAGTTGGGCAAAATTGCTACTTCTGAGATGGGAAAAGCTCTGAAGGAATCCGTTGGCGAAGTTGAGAAATGCGCTTGGGCTCTAGAATTTTATGCAGATCACGGAGATAGTTTTCTAACAGATGAAGTACTAAACACCGATGCACGTAAAAGTTTCTTAACATTTGAACCACTTGGGGTAATTGGTTCCATTATGCCATGGAATTTTCCCTATTGGCAAGCCCTCAGATTCGCAGCCCCATGTTTGATGGCAGGAAATGTAATTGTTATGAAGCCATCAAGACTAACCTTGCAGTCAGGGATTGAAATTGAAAAAGCTTTTACAGAGTCTGGAATACCAGACGGAATATTTCAAACAC
>JASFUC010000187.1:0-3126 GCA_050050475.1 Nitrosopumilaceae archaeon | reverse complement strand
AATAAGACTAATTTTCAAGGAGATTATAAAATGTGTGATAACACACATTCCAAATTTTCGTGTTGAATATCGTGGCATTTCCAAGAAGAAAAATATTTTTGTAAATGAGCTTAATTAAATATTAGAGAGATGGAATTACATCATGGGAAAAATTAAGGTTAGAAGCGGTAGGGGCACCGGCACCGTTGAAGTAGATGATGGAGGCAAGAAATGGTCCGGCGATGAATACCGAAAAATTCAAGCCGAAAAGAAACGAAAGGCAGCAAATAGAACAATCCACACAGGACGTGGAACAGGCTCAAAGAAACTAGGAGACATCCCTGATCCAAAGGCAAGACCTTCAACTGAAGGCATGACCAGGATTACAGGGAGGGGTACAGGTTCCAGAAAAAGTAAAAACAAGGGTTCTCAATAATTTTTAATCTTCTTTTTTTGTTATTAGAGACTATTTTAGAACCAAAAAATTTTTGTAAATTATATTCTAATGTCGGGATTTTCAGTTTTTAGTTTTTCCCAGTCAGCAAGGAAATTTGTCAGGCCAATATCAGTAAGAGGATGCTTTAGCATTTTATCTAAAACTGCAGGGGGTAAAGTTACAACATCTGCGCCAATTTTTGCAGCTTCTACAACATGTAAAGGATGTCTTACGCTAGCTACCAAGATTTGAGTGCTAAAATCATAATTTGAAAAAATTGTCTTGATGTCTTTTATCAAGTTCATTCCATCATGTCCAATGTCATCCAGTCTACCGATAAATGGGCTAACGTATTTTGCTCCAGCCTTTGCAGCAAGAACTGCTTGGTTAGATGAGAAGATCAATGTAACATTTACTGGAATCCCTTCTGCTGTTAGGGCTTTGCAAGCTCTTAATCCATCTGGAGTCATTGGGACTTTAACTACAACATTTTCGCCATAGTCACGTAATTTTCTACCCTCCTCAATCATTCCAGAGTATTCGGTGCTCAAAACCTCTAGACTAACATCTCCTTTGATTATCTTTGTAATCTCTGCCATTCCATCTTTGGGATTACCTCCTTCTTTTGACATCAACGATGGGTTTGTGGTGATACCATCAAGTAATCCCATATCATTGAATTTTCTAATTGATTCTAGATTTGCAGTATCAAGAAATATTTTCATAGTTTTTTACTCCTTATCTCCTTGACTTTTTTTACCATATTAAAAGATGTTATTCCATGTTTTTCTAAAAGTAGTGGGATTTCATTATCTCTTGCAGATTCCCCAAACATATCTTGGGCACCTATTCGGGTTATGGGAACTGGGTATCTTTCTGATACAGATTCTGCAACAGCTGAGCCCATCCCTCCGAAAACATTATGCTCCTCGGAGGTAACAATGCAACCGGTATCTCTAGCAGCTTTTTCTAAAAGATCACCGTCTAGGGGTTTTATGGAAAACATGTCCAATACCCTACACGATATTCCTTCTTGTTGTAGTGTCTCTGCTGCTTCCAAGGCCATTCTTACTGTAATACCACATGCAGCAATAGTACAGTCAGATCCATCTCTAAGAGTAATACCTTTTCCTGCTTGAAATTCTTGTGATTCAGAGTGAACAATTGGTGTTTTTGATCTTGCCATTCTCATATAGAAAGGACCATATTCTTTTGCCATCAATCTTACAAGACCAGATACTGCAAAAGTATCGGCAGGAATAAAGACACGAAAGTTAGGGATGGCTCGCATTATTGCAATATCTTCAATTTGCTGGTGTGACCCGCCATCAGGACCAACAGAAAGACCACCATGTGAAACAACTAGCTTTACGTTCAGTCCTTTTTTTCCGGGAGGGGATGGATATGCTATCCCGTTTCTGATTTGATCAACTGCTCGTCCGGGAAGAAAAATTGCATAGGTGCTTGCAAAAGAAATCTTTCCAGAAACCGCCAATCCTGCCGATACTGAAACTAGATTGCCTTCGGCTATTCCAACATTGAAAAATCTGTTTGGGAATTCTTTTCCAAATCCCGAAGTCTTAAGGGAGTCGGTAGTATCTGCACCTAAAACAACAACGTTTGGATTTTCTCGTCCAATCTCAATCAGAGTTTTTGAGTACTCTGTCCTCATATCGCTCATCTGTGGAGGATTCAAAGTAGGCCTTCCTCCTTTGCTATTTTTGTGATTTGATCTTTCTTTTCTCCAACAACATGTAGACTAATCCATTTGTTTGCCAAGTCAGGCCCACCTATTTGATGAGCCTTTTCAATAATCATTTTTCTTCTTTCTTTTAGAACTTGATTTCTAAAGTCTCTGATTGTTTCTCGTACATCTGGTTGTCCAATAATTGCACTTCCCCCTACAAATGCTCGTGCTCCATCTGCAAAACAGGAACCAATATTTTCTAGATTAACTCCGCCATCAGCCTCAATATAGCCGGTAAAATTATTCTCGTTTAGAATAGAGTTTAGTTTTTTCATTTTTTCATGAGTCTCAGGAATGTATTTCTGGCCAGATTTTCCAGGCACAACAGACATTACAATTAGCTGATCAAGTGTTGGTAAAAATTTGTATGACCATTGAGGAATGTCTGTGTCAGGATTTATTGCCAAACCTACACCTACTTGGTTTTGTTTTAATAAATCATGAATTTCTCCAAAACTAGATTCATCACAAACTTCGGCATGAACGGTAATGATGTCACTTCCTGCTTCAACATAATCTTGTACATGTTTTACAGGTTCTGAAATCATTAAATGAGAATCAAATGGAATTACAGTAAGTGGTCTTAGCTCTTTGATTTTATTGTGATCAAAAGTTTTTGCAGGAACAAATTGTCCATCCATTACATCAAGATGAATATAATCAGCTCTGCCGTTTACGCATCGCTTTATTTCATTTTCCAAGTTTGTCATGTCTCCTGCAATGATTGATGGAGCTATCATAAACTGCGAATCAAGCTCAAGATTAATCAGAGGAACTACATCAGGATCAGGAGCTTTGCCATGCCATTGTGGATTGTCCTCCATGTGTTCTACTGATTTTCCTTTGATGGTTCTAGAAATAATCATAGTTGGTACCCCCTTTGTTGCAAGGGATTTTGAGATTGCTGCGTTGATTTGCTCTATTCTATGACCATCGATTTCTATTACATTCCATCCAAAGGATC
>JASFUC010000186.1:0-3138 GCA_050050475.1 Nitrosopumilaceae archaeon | reverse complement strand
ACCAGAATAAGTTTTGATTTGAAATTTCGCTTTTTCCTGTAATCCAACCAATTTCAAAACTTCCTCTATTCGGGTTGTTCTCAAATTCTTCTCCATATGATACATTCTTCCATGAAATTCCAGATTTTCCCTTCCTGTTAGGTCATCATCTAAACTAGGATCTTGGAAAACCATTCCGATCGATTTTCTAATTTTGTCTTGATTTGAAATTTCAATATCATTAATTGTTGCACTGCCCGATGAGGGAATCATCATTGTTGCCAACATATTCAGTGTTGTGGACTTGCCAGCTCCATTTGGTCCTAGAAGCCCAAAAAGTTCTCCTTCTTTAATCTCCAAATTTATTGAATCAACAGCAGTAAAGTCTCCAAATTTCTTTGTCAAGTTTTTTATTTTGATTGCAGTCATGGTATATTTGATCTAATCTTTCATATATTCTCCACCAATAACAAATCCGTTGTTTGGGGCTACCGGGTTTGACAAACCAACTATGTCAATAAAGAAAAATGCAGTGTAAATCAAATCATCGGCAGATGCAGATTCCATAAATTTGAATTTTCTTTGTTGGTTATATTTTAATTTAAAAAAATACTTGGTTATTCTGAGGTTAATTTTGATTCTTGAAACCTAGATGATTTCTTCCACATATATTCAAAATAATCGGCACACCATTCGTGGAATTGAGAATCATCACTGTAAAACATTTCGCTGAGATCTGGTTCACCGTTAAGATTAGGAAATATAGCACATGATTCCTTTTCATTAAACAAGACCACTACAGAAACACTATCGACCATTTTCCTTACAAGCAAATCATCTTTTACAAATTTTGTAAAATTTTTTGTTTTAAAAGTTGACTCTCGCTCTTCTGGAATAATCGCATTTTTAGCAAAAATTGAACTGATCATTATTTTGTCGTTTAATTTTTTTTCAACAACGTCGATAATGTCCTTAGAATATGGAACTTCTGCTAAAATATTGTAGATGTATTCATTTGCGTTGCTGTGAATTTGCTTCCATTTTTCTAGCACTTTTACCACACCTTTGATTTTTTTGTTTTTGGATAGGTTTCCAATTCTTTGTCTGAATTTAACCGGTAAATCTCCAAAAGTATGATCTTCAAAATATTTTGAATTTTTTAAAACAAATTCAATTGATGGGATTTGAGTACAGATATTTTCCCCTTTTACTGTAAGACGATAAGTTCCATCTACGTTTTTTGAGATAAACCCAGTTTTTTGTAATCTTCCAAAATTTCGGTGAACCTCTGTTACAGTAGCATCCAATTCCTTGGCCAAAGCAGATATCGGCCAATTTTTTTCATTTAGATGAAGAATAATGTTTAATCTCTGATCACTTCCAACTTCAAACAACTCTGCGCTAATTTCTTCTGTTGAAAATTTCATATTGTCCTCTGAGTAGAGTTTTTATCTAAATTTTACTCTGTTTAACGATTGTGTTTTCTTATTCTAACGAAAATTCATTATTCATGACAGGTGTTTCCTTTTCATCCGCCCATGAATTCATTAAACAAGGAATACTTCTGAATAACAGCAATGGCAAATTAATTTCTCAAAAGACAATGTAGGTTTGTTTTCTAAATGGTCATTTTTCTCATTTGACCATTATTGAAAAATTATGCAAATCAGCTTATTTTTAGGCTATTTAGCTGAACAGACATTATCATCTATTCATAACATATTACTAAACATGGGATTAGATTTCCGCGACACCACAATAGTTAGACGAACTATTCACAAAGGTACAAAAGTTATCAAAGAACCATTAGGCAAATCAACCTTTTACGACAAAGGTTTTGATGAGAGTGAAGAAAAAAGACTAAAGCTTGCAGGAGACTTGATGATAATGAGTGCCAAAGGAACCAAGAAAATTCGTCTCAGCGATATGGATAGAACAAAACCAACCTTGCCTAAAGGGATGAGTATTTCTACTGCAAAAGGCACCAGCAAAAGAAAACTCGATTAAACCTTCTTTTTTATTTTTTATTAAAACCTCAAAATGGATTTTGAAATGATGTTATAGATTTATACTTGGTAGTATTAGCTATAAGGCTTATTTTTCAACTGTTTTGTAGAGCAGTGCTTTTGTCACTTCCATTACTTTTAACATCATGAGTCAATTACTTAACAAAAAAACAGTTACCAAAAAAAGCCCAATTTTTCAACCAGGTAAAAATTCATTTTGTTATACTTGTAAAGCACCAATTTATGATCTTCCTTACAGATTTTTAGTTGTAAAAAACCAGCAAAACAAGCACAAAATGATTTCATTTCATTATTTTTTCCCTTGTTGGGATATCGATTTTGTTTGTAAACATCTAGAGGACTTAAAAATTGCAAAGGCCGGATTCATTTGTGATTCTTCAATTAAAAAAACCCCAAAAATAATATCCAATTATAAAAAAAACTTAGATTTGTGGGATATTTGATTTGATCCTGCCAAAAAAATCTAAAACTGGCAAGAATTTATTGTTCTCATGAATAATTAATTTCAAATTGCAAAAAAAGAAAATAATTCAAAAGTAGTTGTTAAAAATTCTAGATCTAACCATCATCGATTCCTAAAACATCATAATAGGCACGAGGAATCATTCCCTGTCCTTTAAAAAACACGTTATTTACTGCAGAGTCCAAAACATATGTTCTTGCCCAATCATCCTCGCTTCTAATAGATCTTCCAAACCCCTGAAGTATTTTGGTGAGGGTTTGAGAGGTATACCATAAAGGAAATTTCTCCATCTTTGCCTTTACTCGTTTTTCAGTGTAGTTTGGATATGGGACCTTTGCAATTATTTGGAACCTTGATAAATCATCTTTCAAGTCTACTCCTTCCCATAACGAGGAAGAAAGTAGCACCCCAGTTGGATCCAAAGAGTGTTCTGTTATTACTTCATCCTGTGTTTTTCCGTCTTTGTTTGTGCTATGACAGATTCTAATTCTTTGTTGGTTTTTTTGAGAAAGATTCCTCAAAATTTTATGACATCGTGGAATAGAAGAAGTCAATATCAACCCACGTTCATTAGAGTGTTCATTTAAGATTCTATCAATACAGCGAATTACTTCAAGCTCATCTTCATCGGTGCTTCCATAGCTTAGTCGCTTTATGTTAAGAAGATCA
>JASFUC010000185.1:0-3142 GCA_050050475.1 Nitrosopumilaceae archaeon | reverse complement strand
TGCACTTGATGAAATTAAAAAATTAACTGAGGATTCTGATGTGGGTTTGGTTCTAGTTAGTGATGATATTACAGAATCAATCAATGATGAATTAACCGAACTCAGAGCAGAAAAATCTACTTTGGTTTTTGCCCTGCCAGCAGCTGGAAGCCAGAAAACTGAAGTTGATTACAGAGTGATGCTCAAAAAGATTCTAGGCGTTTAGATCCTTTAATCTACTTATAATCAAAATACTGCTTGTTTAATATGAAAACTGCTTTTGTAAAGAAACCTTCTACAATTTCAGTTGATGAAACAGAAAAACCTGAAATAGGTTCTGGTGATATTTTAGTTCAAATGCATGCATGTGGTATATGTGGTTCGGATTTAGAAAAAGTATTTGGGCAATACGGCAAACCCTCAATGAGACTTGGACATGAGCCAGCAGGAATTGTGATTGATACTGGCTCTGATGTTTTAGAATTTAAAAAAGGTGATAGAGTTTTTACACACCATCACGTTCCTTGCTATTCATGTCATCTGTGTAAACATGGTAATGAGACGTTATGTGAAAAATATTCGGAGACAAATCTTTTGCCATGTGGTTTATCTGAACAATATCTGGTATCAAAATGGCACATTACTCATGGTGGCGTTTTAAAAATTCCTGATTCTGTGACATTTGAGGAAGCTGCAATGATTGAGCCTTTGGCCTGTTGTGTGAGATCTTGGACCAAGTACAGCTATCAAGAAGGTGATTCTGTAGCAATTTTTGGAGTGGGTCCTACTGGGATGATGCATGTTATGATTGCTCAGGCAAAAAAATTCTCTAAAATATTTTGTTTTGATATAAATGACTTTAGATTAGACTTTGCAAAAAAATTCCATGTAACTCAGACTATCAATTCTACAAATGAAAACAGATTTCAAAAAATATCAGAACATACTGAAGGACGTGGAGTTGATGTTGCAATTGTTGCAACAAGTAGTCTCAAGGCATTAGAGGATGCAATTGAAATGATTCGAAATGGCGGGGCAATTATGATGTTTGGTGTTCCATCAAAGGGTGCAAAAATTGATTTGGATATGAGCAAAATTTACTCCAAAGAAATTACGCTTGTTACAAGTTATGCTGCCTCTGATGAGGACACAAAAGAAGCTCTTCGATTAATTGAGTCAGGTCAAATAGATGTAAAGCAACTGGTAACACACACATATCCGATTATTGATTCTCAAAAAGCATTTGATCATGCCAAAAGTGGTGAGAGTACAATGAAAATAATTATTACAAAATGAAAAAATTCTGAAAAACACAATAAAAGTATGAAATTCGGCTTTTGATAAATTCAGAATGTGTAACAAAAATTTTGTTACTTAAAACTTAAATCATTCATTTTTCTATGAGATCTGGGCGATAGCACTGGAGATATCTCAGATTAACTATAACAAGAAAAAACTTGCAACAATTTTCTTTGCTTTTACATTTTGTATTTTAATTTCGTCTCCAATAACCGGTAATACTGTATATGCTCAAACAGACTCTATATTGCCTGGGGGAACTTCAATTGGTGTACATATTTCAACGCCCGCAAATGGTACAATGTTTTTTGTTGATGAACCAGGAGATACAATTGATACTCCTGTAAACGGGACTGCCGATGTTGGAAGTGGAACTGCAGTCCAAAATACATCATTGGTTTATGTTATTGATGCGTCTGGAAGTACAACAAGACCCACTGGTGGAGATTTTTGTGGAAACCAAAATCCTATTGATACTACTCCGGGTTGGTTTGATTCTAATATGAATGGAACCTTGGATACTCCCTACAATTCAACTTCTAATGAACTAATAGACTGTGAAATTCTTGCTGTAAAAACTCTCAATCAACAAGCAATTGATTTGGGAACAGTTCTTGAGGTTTCTATTGTCGGTTTTGGTCAAAACGCAACAATAGCAGATACAATTCCAAATGCAACTGATGGGATGTTTATTGCCCCTAATGCCAATGTAAACTCATCAAATATGACAGATCTTGATGAAGTTGTAATGTCGATAAAAACTTGGCAAGGGGGTCCGTTTGAAGGGTTCGAAGATGTCGCATTTAATGAATTCTCAATACGAACTTGGTTTGGCAGCTCAACAAACTACGGTGAAGCTATTGAAAAAACCCAACAGTTGATTCCATTAGCACAAGAGAATTCAAATGTAATAGTTGTTTTTCTCTCTGATGGATTTGCAAATTTTGGACCTAGTGTAAATGCGACTCTTGTACCAGAACTAGGAGCTACATATTATACATTTGCTGTAGGACCAGAAACACTAGTTTCTTGTGATTCTACTTCTACTAAAGGGAGTCTTCAAGAAATTGCCGACAAAACTGGTGGAACATGTACTCAAGTTGAAAATCCTGAAGACTTACCAACAATCCTTCCTGAAATTATAATGTCTTCATTGGATACTCTCTCAATTAACATTGATAATGGCACATCGTCGTTAATACCCAACACTGAAATCGACCCAGACCTTCCCCAAAACGGTCCAATTACTGTTAATTATAATACAACAGCCTTGGGACTTGGTGTAGGTACACATGACATATGTGTAATGGCAAATGGAACCGATCAAGGGGGTATGGGAAGTGTAGAAGAATGTACGACAATACAAGTTAAAGTATCTCCTGCAGACCTCTCACTTACAAAGACAGTAGATGATTCTGCACCAAATGTCAATGATAACATTACTTATACCCTTAACGTAACTAACAGCGGACCAAACTCTGCAACTAATGTTACTGTCAAGGATCTTCTCCCATCAGGAGTATCTTATGTTGATAGCACTCCATCTCAGGGTTCTTACAATAATAGCACTGGAATATGGGACATCGGTACAATAGCAAATGGCGGTTTTGCCATTTTGAATATTACATCTTTAGTTGACTCTACAACAGTTGGTGACAACACAGCTCAAGTACAAACCTCTGACCGACTAGATCCAGATTCGACTCCTGGAAACGATGAAGAATCCGAAGATGATCAACAAACCATATCTGTAACTCCACAGCTGCCACCAGAACCTGGAATGCTTCAGATAAACAAGACAGCAGTTGGCGGCGACGGTGAATTTAGTTTCCTATCAAACGTTACTGGGCTGAACAACTTTAAC
>JASFUC010000184.1:0-3155 GCA_050050475.1 Nitrosopumilaceae archaeon | reverse complement strand
GAAGTGGAATACGGAGAAAAATGCCCAGTATGTAATATTAGAATTGACGAATATGGTTTTTGTTCATGTGGTTCAAGTGGGGATTAATTTTTATCCTTTTTCTTTTTGGCAAAAAATACCACCACTATTATTCCAATAATTATAATTATGCCAACATACACAAAAGACAAGTAATCAATTTGTGAAATTGAACTTACGTCTGGTATTATTGTTCCAGTTATGGTAACAGTTCCTGAATTTTCTGGTCTCATGGTTATCCAAACATGAGTTCCATTATCGATGTAATCCTGAAAAAATATTTTTTCTCCATCCAAAAATACTTGATATGGTTGAGCCATAAAATTTACAGGTACCGTTATGGTTACGAATTTGTTTTCTCCAATTACATCAAAATTTAATCCATTTTTTTTTTGGTTTAACCCAAATTGATCAATTTCCGCAAAAGTTCTAAATTCAAAAGAATATTCTTCATCAAGATTCTTTATTTTTTTAGATATTTTTGGTTCCTTTAGGGAATATTCTAACATCATCTGACAACCATGACACATTATTCCTTTTTTATCACCTAACATAACTGGTTTGTTATTTACATAAATCAAATCTGCTTCTTCTGGTAGAAGAAACGACGTACTTTGGAGATAAAGAAAATCTAAAGTCCAAAGATTTTCTTTCATAACCAATTCATCAATTAGATCATATTTTACAATTACATCTTTTTTTGATGGAAATATCACCAAGCTTTCCTTGTCTCCAATAATTTCATATTGTATCTCTTCTTCTACTTCGTTCGTTACAACAAGATTCTCTTTTTTACCATCTAGTAGAGCTATTTGGTGGGGATCATTTTGAGCTGCAACTACATGTGTTACCTTAACTTCTCCCAAAGAATTGATTTTAACTTCAATTGATCTTTGTTTTGAGTCATCAAAAATTTGGGCGTTAGCTGAAGGAAGTATAATTAAAACTGAAAAAATTATTGAAAATACAAGTATTGAATAATTCATCTATTCCACTGTTACACGAAGCATTTTTGCCTCTTCCAAAGGACAATCATTACTGTCTCTTTGTAAATTAACTATCTTATCTGCAACATCCATTCCTTCTATCACCTCACCAAATACGGTGTATTGTCGGTCCAAAAATGTAGAATCATTTGTTACAATAAAAAACTGTGAACCAGCACTATCTGGATCTTGTGCTCTGGCCATAGAAACAATTCCCCTCAAATGAGATCTAGAATTGAATTCTGCCTTTACGTTATAACCAGGACCACCCATACCCCAAGAACTCCTATCCCCACTTTTTGTATTAGGATCTCCTCCTTGAATCATAAATCCTGGAATAACCCTGTGGAAAAGAGTTCCGTCATAAAATCCATCTTTTGCTAATTTTTCGAAATTTCTTACTGTTTCAGGAGCCAATTCTGGAAGTAACTTAAAAGAAATTTTTCCAAAATTTGTATCAATTATAATATTACTCAATATCCAAGTTTTGCAGTATTACCATAAGAGTCTTTTGTGCAAAAATTTTTAAAAATTATTAAAGATGATAATTTTAAAATGAAAATTTTTCAAATGTTAATCCGCAATTCGTTAATAAAATTATAGGTTTTAACTTCAGAAAAATTAACTAAGAAATTTTCTAAAGTCGTAAATAATTGAATTTTGATAAATTTCAAAAAATTCAATTGGGAAAGTTATAGTGTTATATAGAACAAATAAAATTAAAATTCGTTGAATCGTACAAATCAGAGCACGATCATTAAAGAAGCAATTAATTCTTATCTCGACAAGGGAGTTACCGACAAACAAGACATCTATACCAAAGTAGTAGATGAACTTGGAGTTCCTCGACCAACAGTCAGAAGAGTAGCAAGGGACCTTCGAAATGAATTATTAAATAAAATCCAGATCTTGCAATCCGACATGACTAAAGCCACTCCTGAAGAAGACCAATAAACTTGGCTCCTTTTTCTTTTTGATTAATATCAGCCATTGATATCAAGCATTACTATTATAAGCAATGGATTTTTTGACCTAAATAATGGGATACTTGGGAAACCATTTAGCTACCATAGTAACAGGAGCTTTTGCCGCAGTATTAACTGGACTTTGGCCTGTGTTGGTTGGTTATGCGCAAATTCTCGAATTAGTCTTTATCATTTCGGTTCCAATAACTTGGTTCCTGACCATAATTTGTTGGCTTGCTCAAAGAAGTGCAGATTATGCCCATAAACATCCATCGCAAACCGCACATGAAAAAAAAAGCTTGAATAATTCTAAACAAATTGCTCAAATTTACACAGCTAATGGAATGCAAGCAAGTCAAACCGAAATAAAAGAAGCCAAAACAGAACTTACTGAGGAATTAAATTCTCTTAAAGAAAGTGTAAAAATAAAAGACGATGAAATTGAGCGACTAAACCAAGAGATTTCTAACCTACAAACTTTGGTTCAAATTGAATCCTTAAAGACAGAACTTGCCAATCTTAAGATATTAGCATCTAAATCAAAAAAATAAAATCAATCTTTACAATGACAACAAACAATTCCATGATTGTCTTTACACCCAGGGCAACTAACAGCACCACCATAATGACACTTACAGGAACATAACTCGGTTGGATCTTTGCTTGGGCTCATTAACATAGTTCTTTATTTAATTATTATATGACTTTTTCACTTTTTTACAGAAGCCTTTTTTAATTCAGTAATCATCACCAGATAATTTATCATCAATCCTTAATTCTTTGATTGATTTCTTTTTGATGCTTATTCCTAGATTGGAGTAACCAAAAACTGCATAGTTCTTTGATTTGTGAAAAATTATTAGTACATAAAAGAAAAATTTGCAGAATATGGTGGATTTGATTTTTATGGTTTATCTAGAAAATCAACTCAAAATAATTAATCTATCCCTTCATGCTATTTTTAAAGTTTCATTTATCATTTCACGAAGTCTTATTTTGGCGGATTCATCTGTCAAAGAATTCTCTAAAACAGAATCCGCAGTTAAAAATACTGCCTTGGGATTAGCAATCACTCGATAATAATTGAGTTATCATAGTTTGAACATCAATAAATCCAATACTTCCTTCTTGCTAAAATAATTACAACTTTCATAGTCTATACCATACTCTTTGTTTTTAATCGCGA
>JASFUC010000183.1:0-3176 GCA_050050475.1 Nitrosopumilaceae archaeon | reverse complement strand
TCTAAATTCCTTTAATCGTCGCCAAAAATAATTTCAAAATTTTACAAAACGAGCTTTAAGGGATTTGAACTTGTCGGGTTTCAGGAATCATAATTTTTTCAATTAAAATCAAAGTATAATGATTTCCAAGCATTTTACTCGATCAAAGAGATCTCAAAAATTTCTTCTATCCCTAAACCTTTTAATTCATAATTCTCAAAATCAGAAATTTTGATACATTGATAGTTTGTTAAAAATGAGATGACTGATTTTTGTAAAGAACTATCTATAGATATAAGATTGGGTTTGGCTATCTTCTCAATCCTGAAACAACGGTCCACCGCATTTCCTATAATATCTTCTTGAGAATTGATTTGAATTTCTTCTACCACCCCCAAACACAGAACTAATTTGGAATCTATTCCAGATTTCTTTGCGTAATGGAGGACGTTAATTGCTGCTAGACAGGCAAAAAGAGGGTTAGAAAATTTTGATAAATTACCATCACCAAGATATTTTATCATCTCTCCTTTGAACCGTCTAATTATTATACTGCAAATCTCATTGAAAACAATCATTTTTCGAGCCACCTCTTGATGACCAATATTTCTTTTTGACAAAGTTGATCCAACCATATCAAACATTGCAACTGTAACCAATTTAGTTTTAGATTGTAGGCTAATGATTTCAGAAATTTTGATAGCCCGTGAAATAATATTTTCCAAGTCAAAATCAATAGGCGAATTCTGTTTTACTCTGCTTTGCATTTCTTCTGTAAATTAACCAGAGATCAAAGAATTATAAGAGTTCTTTTTGGATATGGATATATCTCAGACATTTATCCATGATATATGCAAAAATGTCATTAGAAGGTAAAACAAAAAATTGGGAATTTAGTAAAATTGATTTCTATTTTTTCATAGGATTAGTAATAACAACGATAGGATACGCTCATTTTAATTCCATCCTAGTTCCTGTTGACGAAGAATTAGATTTTTTTGAAATTTTAGAAGCTGTTCAATATTGGGCAATAGGAATAGTTGCTTTTTTTTTCGCACGACGTTTTGATTGGAAATTGGAAATTTTTTCCAAAACCTACATTTCCTTAGCTTTAGGTTATTTACTTTCTGGGGTTGGGATGATATTTTATTACTATAATGAAATGTTTGTACAAGAAGAATTACACTTAACCATAGCTCAGGTTTTTTTTACGATTTACTATCCCTTTATGATATACCATCTACATCAAAATTGTAAATATTTCAAAAAAAATTTTGGCGTGGTTTCTAAAATATTACTTGTTTCTTTTCCATTAGTTATTAGTTTCATATACTGTTATTTTTTGTTAGAACAGTCAGGATTTATCGATATTAAAGGAATGATTTCTCTACCATTAGTCATTACAAATTCTTTAAGCATGGCCTATGCAATAATAGCCATTTTCATCTTTCGAAAAACCTTTCTTGGGGTAGCATGGCTTTTTTTATCTCTAAGTATTCTAATAATTTCTGTAGGAGATATTTGGTTCCAAGTTCTTAATTTATTTGATCTGTATCAACGTGATAACCCAGTTCAAATTTTTTATTTTGTCAGCAACATGCTAATGCTTTATGCTTTGTACAAACATAATAAAATAATTTAAAGTTCAAATTGTTTTGGGCATAAAAGGAGCACAAAAGTCGATTATTCTAAATTATTGACAATTGTTTGCAGAACATGATCTCCTGTTTTCCCATTTGAGTTAATAGTTACCTTGCAAAGTCTATCTGAATCTGGAGTGACAATTACCGTTACACTACTTCTTTGTCTTGTAAAATAGTAAACTATGGCTGCAGGCCAAATCAAAATTGCTAAAATGATTACAATTGCCCAACTAAATTCACGATTTCCTTCTGCAATGAGTGATTTGTTTGCCTCGACAGATTTTATCTTATAATCGGTGGTTCCAATTGCTTCCTGAATTTTTGAAAAGGTTTCTGATTCTGACGAATGTACATCAATAGACCGTGAACCCATTCCTCAAATTTCAAAGATGTTGTTTTAAACTTTTATGGAAATTGTTTGGTAGGTTTGAACCGTTATTGGAATAAAAATCGATTCATGTTGTAGGTTTATTGCAAATTAACCATATGAAAAGTTCCACTGGCAACACATGTATCTAAAGTTCATTCTTTTTTGGACTTGAACCGTTTTTGGGAACAAAAATGGGCCCGCGGGGATTCAGCTACTATTTTGGGAACAAAATGAGACGCAGTTAGGCGTGAAGGTTAGTCTATTCTTTGACTTTCTGAAATCTTCCAACAATGATCATATGTGAACAAATCAACACCACCGAGTTTATCAATCCATTTTGGAACTACCTCATCGGTACATTGTTGTGTTATTGTATCTGCATATGTTTGAAAGACTAGCCAAAGATTCTCAAATCCCACTTCTTGGCCAATTGCCATAAAGGAGACTTCTTGGTTTGCCTTTGCAGCAGCAGCTTCAATGTCTGCAAAGTATTCTTTTTGGATTTCTACATCTTCATATGTCCCAAGACGAGTCAGGTGCCCTCCAATGTATGTATCAAAGTCATATTCGAGAACTTTGTCATGTGCTGCAAGAAATTCTGAAACGTCTTGTGCCATTGCCAAGTCTTTGAATGGGGTCCATCCAGGAAATATTACGTCTACGAACATCAGAACTTTCTGGTTTGGTGCATAAATGAAGATGTTTCCTGGTTCATGCATTGGTCCGTAATATGCTAATTCTAATTTTTGAGTGCCAACTTCAAGTGTGTATGTGTCTTCAAATGTTACAGTTGGTAATGGTCTGTTTGGGTCGTTTCTTTTTTCAAGAGTGTCAGCTGCTTCTTGGTGTGCAATGTAGATTGCATCATCAGGAAACATGCTCATTGCTCCAACATGATCCTTGTGAGTGTGACTGTAAATTACATGTGTGATTGGTTCATCTGTTACTTCTTCAATTGCTTTGAGATAGTTTTCCCCAATCGATGGAGGAGCATCAACTGCAATTACACCTTCTCCTGTTGTTAGAAACATTGCCTGATATGCACCTTCAGTAACCCAGTAAAGTCCATCTTTGATTTCTTCTACCAAATATCCTTTAGAAAAGTCAATTTGTGGACCTTTTGCCGATTCAGGCAAGGGAGCAGACTCTCTCATTTTTTCTGGATGAAGAGGGGTTTTTTCTGC
>JASFUC010000182.1:0-3198 GCA_050050475.1 Nitrosopumilaceae archaeon | reverse complement strand
CCTTTACTTCAGGCAATAAACTTGGCAGAATTTGTAATATTTTTTGTAGATAAACTAGACAAATTTACAGGAGAGCAAATTATTGCACTTGATTCTCTAAAAAAAGACAAGGGAATTTTATCCCACTCATTTGAGGTAGATGATTCAAAACTTGATTCAATGATCAAAGGAACTGTCCTTGAAAATTATGTGAGAGTAGATCAAGACAAACTCAAAGAAGAAATTGATAAAATTGAGCCTATGGTAAAAGAGGGGCCTTCAGAAATGGTCGTTGATCACTGTTTTGATGTCAAAGGAGTTGGTACAGTAATTTTGGGAAAAGTAACTTGTGGAAAAATAAAACAGTATGATAATCTAAAACTTTATCCTTCAGATTCCGATGTGATGATAAAATCCATACAGATGCATGATGACCCTGTTGAAGAATCCATTTACCCTGCAAGAGTGGGCCTTGCGGTAAAAGGCGTAAAGCCTGATGATGTAGGGCGAGGTGATGTAATATCAGAACAAGGAGCAGTGATTGTGGGCTCGGAAATTGAACTTGATTTTACAAAAAACCCCTTTTACAAAAGTGAAATTTCAGAAGGACAAATGTGTCTTGTCAGTGTAGGTTTGCAAATTAAAGCTGCAAAATTCACCTCAATTACACCATTAAAACTAAATTTTGAAAAGCCAATTGCATATCACAAAGACGATATTGCAGTAATTTTAAAACCTGAATCTGCCACCATACGTGTTCTTGGAAGTGGCCTAATCAAATAGACTAATTTAATAAAATCAAAAATCATTATTTGTCATGCGTGGACTAATGATGGGTAGGTTTCAACCCTTTCATCTGGGGCATTTGGATTTGGCAAGACAAATTCTCAAAGAATGCGACGAGGTAATAATCTTGGTAACTAGCTCTCAGTTTAACTATCTAGAAAAAGATCCTTTTACTGCTGGGGAGAGAATAGAGATGATTCATGATTCCATCAAAGAATCCGATATAGATTTGGCTAGATGTATCGTTTTGGCAATTGAAAATCAATTCAATATAGCAACATGGGTTGCTTACCTCAAATCAATGCTGCCACATTTTGATAAAGTGTATAGTGGAAATGAATATGTGAAAATGCTTTTGGCAGATTCTGAAATTGAAGTAATAAAACCGATATTTTTGGAACGAGGAAAATTTAACGCAACAAAAATTCGCTCCATGATTATCTCTGATGAGAATTGGCAAGATCTTGTACCTTCTGCGATTTCTAAATTTATTGAAAAAATTAATGCCAAAAATCGATTAGAAATTATTGGCAAGTCTGACACCACACCTACTGAACACTAATGAAGCCACTACGATCTTGTCCTATTTGTCCAAAATGTGGCTCTAAAAGATTCACTAGAATTCCAGATGACTCTGTAAAGGTAAAATGCCGCGTCTGTAGTAACATAATTTCAATATAAAAAACTGTAAGAAAAAATGTAAATATCATGACATCATATGTTATGATTATTAATGATTAATTGTGAAATCATGAAGATTGATGGGAGTTGAGTTGAAATCATTAAAAATAACAATTCTGTAAATTTTTCTTGCAGGATAGAAAAAACCATTTATGATGAGTTATTATCAGATGCAAAAAAGAAAGGAATCAGCTTAAATTCATTAATGTCAAGTATCGCAAAATATCATATAACATGGAAGCGACATAGGGTAAATGAGGGAGTCATATTCTTAACATCCATCATGGAATAAGTAATAATTTCTCGTATTTTCTTGCATGTGCTCATAAGAAGATTGCAGATGATTTGTCCTTAAAGATGAGTGTTACAAATCCTGATAAGAACCTGTTGTGTATGGTTATTGAAGAGCCAGACGTAGAAAATTAAACATAAAAAAATTGTTATTTTTTATTGGGAAAACCAATTTTCATCTGTTGATTGACCTTAAATCATGTTGGTTAATATTTGCAATAAATTGAGAAAAAGTTATGGCAAAAACATGGAAAGATAACGACATTAGTTTAGATCCAATAAAAGATCAAACTATTGCTGTAATTGGCTATGGTATCCAAGGTGACGCACAGGCAAACAACATGAAGGATTCAGGTCTTAATGTTATAGTTGGCCTCAAAGAAGGTGGTAACAGCTGGAAAAAAGCAACTGCTGATGGTCACAAGGTATTCTCAGTCTCGGATGCATGCAAACAAGCCGACATTATTCATGTGTTGATTCCTGATATGGTTCAATCCCAGGTATACAAAGATGAGATTGGACCAAATCTATCAGAAGGAAAAGCTTTGTCATTTTCACATGCAGCTGCAATCCATTGGAAATGGATTAGTGCACCAGATAATGTTGATATTATCATGGTAGCACCAAAAGGTCCTGGATCTAAAGTAAGAGAAACCTATCTTGAAAACTTTGGAACTCCAGCCATTGTTGCAGTTGATAAAGACTTTACTGGAAAAGCATGGGATAGAACGCTTGGAATTGCAAAAGCAATTGGAAGTGCAAGAGCTGGATTAATCCAAACAACTTTCAAAGAAGAAGTTGAAACTGATTGGTTTGGCGAACAAGCTGACCTATGTGGCGGTTCTGCATCTATGGTAAAAACTGCATTTGAAACTCTAGTAGAAGCTGGATATCAACCAGAAATTGCATACTTTGAGGTTCTACATGAACTAAAATTGATTGTAGATATGATTCAAAGATATGGTATCAATGGAATGTGGAGAAGAGTAAGTGAGACTGCAAGATATGGTGGCCTTACTCGTGGTCCAATGGTGATGACTTCTGAAACTAAAGCAAACATGAAAAAAGTACTAACTATGATTCAAGATGGTACATTTAATGATGAATGGATTAGTGAATACCAGAAAAACGGACAAGAATCCTTTGCAAAATACATGAAAGAAACTGATGAGCACCAAATAGAAAAAGTTGGCAAACAGATGCGAAAAATGATGTGGCCTGATTCCACAGAATAACTTTTTTCTTTAAATTTTTCTTAGTTTTGATACGCCCAAAGTAATATGATCAATAATTGTTGGCAATGGTGTGCCTGGACCAAATACGTGGTTTACCCCGGCTTTAAGGAGGTCTTCATGATCAATGTCTGGAATTACTCCTCCTCCAACTACTAGTACATCGTTAATTCCCTTCTTTTTGAGGGCCTTTACTACTCGAGGAAACAATGTTCCATGAGCACCATTT
>JASFUC010000181.1:0-3199 GCA_050050475.1 Nitrosopumilaceae archaeon | reverse complement strand
CAATTTGGATTTTTCTTTTTTAATGGAGTGTATTTTTCCTCTTATTGTAAATTTCATTGATTTTTCTTGAATTCTTGCTTTATAATGGACGCCCAATAGTTTATGAGACGTTTATTGATCTCATCAAAAGAGGTTGAATTTTTGTTAAAGGCCTCTATATTTCTTGATAGAGTGTCAAGAGATTCAAGGACAAGTTTGTTTTGCATGGTCCACGAAGTTACAGTGGTTCCTGCAATTGTGGTTGCAAGATCCATTACGGCTGAAGGAACATTTGAATTTCCTCCCATTTTTTCATATGCTACCTTTTGAAGCTCGATTGCCCTTTCTGCATTTTTCTTTCTGGAATCAATTATTTCTTCTTGCAAGTCTGATACTGATTGCAAATAGTTTGAAGTGTTTTTCTTTATCTCACTAAAATATCTCTCAAGACTATCCTGAAATGCGGAATAAACATCTTGATTTGTTTGATTCGAGTGAGGCTTTGTATCTATTTTTTTAGGTTGATTTGGAAGTGTACTCAAGTTGTAAATGAATATTTTAGTTGTAATAAAAATTTAAGACAAGATTCTCAAATCTGATTTTGATGAATTCAAACAAATTTTTCATAAAATTAGAAAGTATTAAAAGGTGAATAACAGTTTTCCAAGCATAGTACAATCCAAAGACCACACAACTGAACAGATTACTCCGCCAACTTTCCTCCTGGGTTGCTGTTATTCAAAATAACATTGTTTTTGTAATTAATACGCATATTCTAAATTTTCAAAAATGAGAACAAATACAACATTGTGAAACATTGTATATGATGTTATTATTCTTGAAAATCTATGAAATGGTTTTTTACAATATTTACTATGTTCAATTCATGGTAAAAATAACTCATGGAAAGAAATTTCCATTACTTAGACAAGATTTTGACCCATGGTTTGAAAGCAGTTTTTCAAATTTTCCAAGCCTGTTTTCATGGTTTAGAGCAGATCCGTTTGAGGATATGGAGTCAAGGATGAGAAACTACCTTAGCTATCTTAACAGGAGCCTTCCAAACATTGAAGGCGAGGTTGAAAAGATTTCAAGAGATATCTATTGTGACCTTGATGATCGGGAAGACAAGTTTGTTCTGACTGCCGACATGCCAGGATTAAGCAAAGACGAGATAACCATCAACGTACTAGATTCAGAAATCGAGATTTCAGGAGAACATAAAGAATCCAAGGAAGAAAAGAAAAAGGGGCACTTGCGAAGTGAAAGGTCTCAGGTTCGATACTATCGAACAATGACTTTGCCTGAAGAGATTCTTGGAAGCAAGGTATCGGCCAAACTCAACAACGGAATTCTAACGGTAAATATCCCAAAAAAGACCCCTAAAAAGGCTCAAGAACCAGTTTCAATTAAAGTAGAATAAATCTACTTTTTTTCTTTTGTAAATAATCTGAGTAAATAGCATAAAAAGAAAAGAGGAAAAATCTATCTCAGAATTTGTTGTTTCTTACCTCTAATGCTAACAGATCATGGAGCATGTCTGCATGTTTTTGCTCATCTGTCTGGATTGTATTCCATACCTTTTGAGCTTCAGTGTGTCCTGCCTTTTTAGCATCTTCAATGTATCTTGAAGAATGAGAAAGATATTCTAGCTTCTTTGATAGTTGTTTTGTAATGTTGTAGCAGTTGTCATTTAGACATTGTTTTTGCATTATAATTAAGATAGCATACACATATTTGAAACACGTTCAAAATTTTCATTTTTGAGAATAAAAAATTTCTATTGTATAACATTGTGTTACAAAGTTATCGATGCTTTCAACATTAAAAAATGTAACATTGTTTTATTTACAAAAATTTGTAATAATGCTTTATGCAAGCATTCCAATTTGAAAACAGGGAAATCAATGTCTCCAAATTTGAAAATGATGTAAACGGAAATAAAAACAATTTGATCTTAAAAATCGTTGGAGATAAATATTGTCGGAAGATCCTGAGTACCACAACGACTACTCCAAAATGTGCTTCGGATATTGCTGCTACAGCTAATATCCCCATAAGTACAATTTACAGAAGGTTACAAAATTTAGTTGATGCCAAGTTGGTAAAGATTTCAGGCTCCATAAGCGAAGATGGCAAAAAGTTTTTTCTATACAAATCAACGGTTAAAGAAATTCACACAATAGTACAGGGAAAATCGATAAAGACCGTTTTGGTAAAATAAAAAACTTGGTTGTCCAAACCTGTAAAAACTGTGGAAAAAAATTAGAGTTCGCAAAATTTTTTTGTTCTGAGAATTGCCGAGTTATCTATTATGACAAAAAAGATCCTTGGAAATAGCAGGCTCTGTCCAAACCAGGCGTGATTTTCTTTTAAAAAAACTTGGAAAGTTAATAAAATAATAGATCTTATTAAGATAAAATTTTATTTTTATTTATGAGGGAGATTTTTCTATATGTACAAAATAACATGGAGAAAATTTCATGACTACCAGGGTCAAGGGTTTTAGGATAAATGAAAAGATTTTAGCTGATTTAACAAAAGAATCAAGAGAGAGAAAAATTACTTTGAGCAATCTTGTAAATAATATCCTTTCAAACCATAATGAGACTTATCGTAACTTGCAAAAGCTTCATTTTGTATGGCTCAGTCCAGAATTTATCCAAACACTTATCACTCTTATCCCAGAAAAAAAAATTAAAAAAATTTCAGAAATATATGCACAAGATCTCAAAAACCAAGTACTATACTGTCATGGAGATTTAGATTCCAATTCCCTAATGGAAACAGTTGAAAATATTTGTTCTAGTCAAAATGTTCCAATTCACACCAAAGTTACAACTAAGGGCGCAAAAAAATACACTCTAATTCATGGTTTGGGCAAAAAATGGAGCAATGTACAAAGACATGCATTAGAATTGATTTTTTCAGAAATGAATACAAATGTTTCAAATTTTGTAATCGATGGTGACCATATCTCCTTTGAAGTCAATCATTAGGGTTTTTGATAAAAAAGATGAAGATGAAAGACTCGGTTAATGCTCACATACACATCTGCTGAATCTGAGTCTTGGAAATTATTGTCAGGGAGTTGCCAAAAAACATCTTCACCAAAAAATAAATTCATTTGTAATACTTAATTTGAAAGTACATCTATCATAAATGAAAACAAGTAAAACAATGTTTCACAATGTTGCGGTTTTATAAATTTGATATAGTT
>JASFUC010000180.1:0-3232 GCA_050050475.1 Nitrosopumilaceae archaeon | reverse complement strand
CATGGTCATTTTCAACACCGAGAGGAAATGCAAATTTAAAATTCAAGCATAACAAGACCCTTGGAATTTTGGATCATTTGTACAAGGACGAAGAGAGTGTGTGGGATGTCCCTATGCGGGTAGTGCCCAGCGGCAACGAGTCTGAAGTGATTGTGACAATAGTAAAACCAGATACGTTAACTGATGACCAATTTGATGAGAGAATGAAGGAAATCAATGACCTATTTGAGAATCTAAAACAAATCGTAGAAAAAAATTAATGCCAAATGCAAGTTTGATATTATCTTAGGCACAATTTACACCTTAAGGTTAAATGTAAATTTTGCAAGTATTTTCTAGAAATGCCATATGAGGAAGTTTATTTTCAAAGATTAGAAGATGACTCTGAAGATAAAAGAAAACAAAAACAATTTTCTAAAAAATCTTAGGGTTTTTGTAATCTAATCTGGGTCATTTTCATCCATTCTATTGTCTCTACTGGGACCGACCATGTCTTCAGGTTTTACTTTACTATCCCAATCGCCTCGAACCCCTTTGACCAACGCAACAACCCCTGCAGCAATTATCACTATTACGATTCCGAAGAAAACGCTTTGACCAAATGTTTTTGAAGAACAGTCTATGGGTATTGGCTCTTTATCTTCCGAATATTCAAAACATGTCCCAAACTCATCTGATTCAATATTAGATGTTTGGTAATTTTCGCCAAAAATTCCTAAGACTAAAAATCCTGTAAAAACAAGTGCTGCTCCTAATATTACAAAGCGAATATCACTCATATGTATAATCTCAATTCACTGTATTTACACTTTGATTTTAGAATTAATTTTCTAAAATTTCTTTTAGGTTTGACAATCCTGTTTCATAAAAGGTTCCCATATAAACAAGGAATTCTAAGAATTCTTTTTCTGTCATTTTTTTACTATTAAGATAAGATTGCCAAGTTAATTGAACGGAATTTTTATTTTTAGGTTTTATCGAAATTGTAGCTACGTATGCGCGGAGAGGTAATCCTTCAGTTGCAACATATGTAAAATATTCTTTGTCTTTCCACGCAACAATGTGTTCCTCTATGGTATTTCCATCATTAAATGTAATTTCCCTGATTGCGCCAATTCCTCTCTTTTTCTTTGACAAATACACTGTTTTCTTACAATCTGCCACCCATGAGGGCAATCCCACAATGTTGCTTACTTTTTTCCAAACTTTATCCTGGGGTGCCTTTACTAGGATAGATTTTTTCACAGTTCCAGTGTGAAAGGATTTTTTAAAATTCTTCACAGATTTAGTTTTTAAGGCTTGATTTTAAATTTAATTATCTAACACATTTAATCCCCGAAAAATAACTAATACAAATGGTATTTGGATGGGGAAAGAAAAAGGAAGAAAAAATCATAGAGGAAATCCCTCAACAAAAAGAAGTCCGATTATCTGATGTTCAAAAGATTACAGATGATCTGTTGAAACTCCGAACTAACCAAACTCTTTCGGAAATAAAAGCCCACAGTAAACAAATTTCTCCGCTGATCAAAGAACTAGCCAGTATAGGAAAAACTCTAGAAAAAGATGATCTGAAGGTCGATGAAATTGACAAACATCTCCGAATAATTGTGGTACGTGGAAAAAAACAAGTTATTGAAATAATCAAAAAAGAATCTTCTTCTATATCGGATATTTCATCTCTAGATGATGCGATTGAGTTAAACAATACTTTGAATCAAAGATTAAAAAAAATTGGTGACGTCCTCGGAAGACAGACTCGTGTAATTCATATTTTTGCAAAAAAATATGCGGAAAAGCTAAAAGAGATATTGGCCGATATGAATTCTCACAATGCAGAAATTCAAAATCTAATTAAAAATTTTCAAGACAGCAATTTTACTTCTGAAGAAATCACAAAATCCTTGGAAGATCTAAAAAACACTCGTGAGGAAACAATTGCGAAAAAACAAAGAATCTCAGAACTGGAAACTGACCTTAATTCATTAGCTGGTAAAATTAAAAATATTGAAAAATCTGTTGAACAAATAAAATCTAGTGAAAACTACTCAGAATTTAAAAAATTAAATGAATCGCTATCCTCATTTAAGAATTCAAAAACTCTGATTAAAAACGAGATTGATGCACAATTCACAAAAATCTCTAGACCTTTAGGTCGATATGAATATGCTTCCTCTTTAGACAAAGAACAAAAAGTCATTTTATCTCAATTGATTAATGATCCTATTGAAGCCCTGACTCCGTCAAACAAAGACTCTATTATTGTAATTTTAGAAAATGTCCGCAAAGGAATTGCCTCGGGGTCTATTTCCGTAAAGGATATTGAAAAAACAATGACTCATCTTACTGAAACTGAAGAATCTCTTGGAAATTTAACAGATAAAGTCGATACTTATAATCGAAAAAGAAATGAACTTCAAAAGCAAATATCCTCATTTGATAATACTGAACTCATAGAATTGGAGAATGTATTAAAAAAATCCAATGAACAAAAAATTGACATTGAATCTAAAATAACCTTATTCAAAAAAGATATTGCCTCAAACAATGAAAATATTTCCAAAAAAATAGCTGAAATTGAAAGTATGCTCAAAAAATTTTCAAATACTCAATACAGCATAATGCAACCCACTGAAAATTAATTAGTATTACTGGAAAACCATTGTTATGCTCTTCAAGAAAAAGGATTTCGAACGAAGCGTCTCATTGAAACAAGATGTGGTAGACAGCATTTCATCATATTGCAAGATAAAGCACCCAAACGAGAGTATTCTAATTTTGAAGGGAAAATCCAAAAAAGGAAATGTTTTGATAGATGGTTTGGTTATTCCTCCTTTCAGTCACACCGGTCCAACCTTTGCAGGCTTCCCTCATTCCTTTTTACCTTTTGACATGAGCTATGTTGGAATCGTTCATTCACATCCCAGTGGCTCAGCTGAGCCCTCTTTGACAGATCTACACAATTTTTTTGGACTTGTGTCTTTGATTGTACAATTTCCTTATGGTGATGATGATATTTTTGCATGGGATAGCAAAGGAAATTCTATAAAACTTGAAATTGTTTGATAAAAAATTTATTGTTTTTATGATGGTAATTTGAGAAATACTGACAAAACTTTATAAGGATTTTAAAGGTATTTCCATTGAATTGTTTAATTTCAAGACCTATCTAATTTTCTTATTCGCATCTTTGGCAATTAGTATAGGTTTGCAAATGATCTTACCATTTCCT
>JASFUC010000179.1:0-3232 GCA_050050475.1 Nitrosopumilaceae archaeon | reverse complement strand
TGCATATCTCGTAGTTAGAATTAAGGGTCAAGCAGATGTTCCTCACTGGGCAACCACTACTATGACTTTACTAAAATTAGATAAAAAATACCGTGCAACAATTCTTCCTGCCAAAGACAATACTTTGGGAATGTTAAACAAAGTGAAACATTACATTTCTTGGATAGAATTGGATACAGATCTTGCTAAAGAACTTTTGGACAAAAAAGCCAGAAAATCAGGATATCAAAAAATCACACCTGAAGATCTAAAAGAATTAGGATTCAATACGGTTGAAGATCTTGCAAAAGCCCTTTCTGATGGAACTGCAACCTTATCAAAATTAAAACCCCTGAAACCTTGGTTTGCTTTATCTCCACCTAGACATGGATTCAAAAGAAGCACCAAAAAACTATATGGTCAAAAAGGAGTTCTAGGATCAAATAAAGAGCTTGGAACTATAGTGAGGCGTATGATCTAAAATGGCAACAAGACTAAGAAAAACAAGAAAGCTTAGAGGAGGTCGAAATATGGGATGGGGCCAAGTTGGTCAGCACCGTGCAAGTGGACATAAAGGCGGACTTGGAATAACTGGTTTAATGAAACACCATTACAGTACTATGCTAAAGGAATATCCTGATCATTATGGTCATTCTTCTACTCATCCACCTCACCCAAATATTACCAAAAAATGGGCAAGCATCCGCGATCTAGATGACTTGTTTTCAAAATTCGGAAAAGAAGAAGGAGGAAAAAAAATTCTAGATCTTGCTAATGCAGGATACGACAAGTTACTTGGTGGTGGAAAACCATCTAGTGCATACACAGTTAAAGTACATCAATTTACCGCCAAAGCTGAAGAGAAAATAAAATCTGTTGGGGGAGAAGTGTTAGCTGAGAATGGCTGAGGGAAGTATTACAAATATTATTAGAAAAGTTGTTTTTAAGGCAGAACCCTATCTTCCTCAGGTTCCAAAACCCAAAAAGAAAATCTCACTGCAAACAAAATTACTCTGGTCTGGAATTGCTCTTTTAATTTACATGGTGATGGGGCAAACTCCATTATTTGGAGCCACTGCGCCGGAATTTGATTTTCTTCAGTTTGCAAGAGTGATTTTTGCCTCTCAACAAGGAACTTTGGTCGAATTAGGTATTGGACCTATAGTCACCGCTGGTTTGTTGATGCAATTACTTAGAGGCTCTGATATTTTGAAATTTGATTTCAAAAAACCAGACGAGCGAGGAATTTTTCAAACTGCAACAAAACTTGTAACCTATGTAGTTATTGTAGCCGAATCTATTGTTTATGCCTCTGCAGTTTATGGTCCTGGCGTTTCTGAACCTTATATCTTGGCGGTAATGATTGGCCAGCTTATGGCTGCATCAATAATTATCATGTTCTTAGATGAATTAATCCAAAAAGGATGGGGTTTAGGGAGTGGAATCAGTTTATTTATCATGGCTGGAGTTGCTCAACAAATCCTTTGGAGCTTGTTTAGTCCATTACCTGCAGGTGATGGAGGAACAATTGGTATTATTCCGTATATAGGACAATCAATAATTGATGGTAATTTAGATAATGTACTTTTCCGTTCGAACCAACTTCCAAGTATTTTCGGTTTATGTCTTACTGCGGGAATACTACTAATTCTTGTTTTTACTCAAGGAATGAAGATTGAAATTCCTATTGTTTCCACGAAATATCGAGGATTTTCTGCAGTATATCCAATCAAAATGTTATACACTTCAAACATCCCTGTTATTCTTGCATCGGCATTAACTGCAAACGCTGTATTTATTTTCCAAATGTTGTGGGCAAACATGAACCCGCGAAACAACAATGTCTTTATGAATATTTTAGCGCAGTTTGATCCAACAAGCCCATCTACGCCAATAGGGGGAATAATTTACTATATTACCCCTCCACGAGGACTTGCTGTTGCAGCTCTAGATCCTGGACGTGCTATCGGTTATATCTTATTCATGATTGGCATTGTTGTAGTTTTTGGAAGATTATGGGTAGAGCTTGGCGGTTTATCTCCAAAAAGTGCTGCTCAAAACTTACTTGATGCTGATGTACAAATCCCAGGATTTAGACGATCAAACAAACCAGTAGAGGCTCTACTGAACAAGTACATTCCATCAGTTACAATAATTGGTTCAATGATTTTGGGTCTTTTGGCAGGTATTTCAGATGTCTTGGGAGTCTTTGGCTCTGGAATAGGAATTTTGTTAATGGTAGATATTCTCATCAACTACTACACACAACTAGTAAGAGAGCAAGTCGAAGTTGTAATGCCACGTCTGGGTGCTTTACTTGGCAGAAAGTAAAAAAGTCGTTGTAGTAGGTATACCTGGAGTCGGGAAAACCACACTGATCAATAAAATTGTGGAATTAATAGAAGGCCATAACAAAAGTGTCAAAGTAACAAATTTTGGCACCATAATGTTTGATGTTGCAAAAGAAAATGGGTTACAAACTAGAGATGAACTGAGAAAGCTCCCGCTTTCTGAGCAAAAAAAGTTACAAAAAAACGCAGCAGAAAAATTAAGCAAAATAAATGATGATGTTGTAATAATTGACACTCACGCATTCATTAGAACTCCTGAGGGATTTAATCCTGGATTGCCTTATCATGTATTGCAAATTATAGAACCCTCCAATTTTATTTCTGTATATGCAAAAACTGAAGAAATCTATAACAGAAGAATGAAAGATGAGACAAGGTCTAGAGATAAAGTTTCTATAGCTACCATTAAAAAAGAGTTGGATATTCAATCAGCAATGATGTCAGCTTGCTCTGTTTTATCCGGTTCTCCAGTAAAACATGTGCTAAATAGTGAAGGAAAACTTGATGAGGCAGCTGATCAGATAATAAAAGCAATAGGGTTGTAGATATGGAATTTGATTTTATTTTTCTCTTTTTGGATACTCTCTTTTTGCAAGAAGATGGAGGGATATTTGGATTTCTTGGAGCAAATAGAGGTGGGCTTGGGAGCGATGATCCATTGGTAAAAGGAGTAATTCCTTCATTATTTGCTGTGGCAGGTTTTGGAATTATGTTAAATTTTTTCAATGCTGCCGTAAGAAAAAAAATGGTTGATCAAGTCAAACTAAAAAGAATTATGAAAGAGACTCGTGCTTGGCAAAAAGAAAGAATGGCTGCAATGCGTGCAAAGGACCAAGCAAAGATGGATCAATTAAGCAAAAAATCTGCATACATGAACAAAATGTCCATGGAAATGATGCAAA
>JASFUC010000178.1:0-3250 GCA_050050475.1 Nitrosopumilaceae archaeon | reverse complement strand
ATTACTCCTGACAATTACCTTGTCTTCTTCTTTTCCCTCGCCTCGAATAACCCAGCAGCCTGAATTTTTTCCTTCATTCTCAAACTCTACTAACCCCATTTCCTTGAGTTTTTCAAAAATTTTACCCCAGAGGCCTGATCTTATTATTTGTGACTCAAAATTTAAGCAGTCATAGGTCACTCCCAGATTCCAACAAGTTTCAAGTTGATTTTCCAAAACTTTTCCAGTGATTTTATCGGCAAATTGAGCAGTTTCAGAATCCCCATCTTCAAGTTCTTTGAGGACATTTTTTCTTATGTTTTCAAGACTAGAATCTTGTTCATATTTTTCAGTGGTTTTTACATAAACATCATCTCCGCAGTAATGATCAAATTTTTTACCCTCAGGAGGTTCTTGGGAAAATCCAAGATGCCTAAAACCCACTAAAATGTCGGCCACTTGAAGTCCAGAATCATCTACATAGTTTAACACATTAACTTTGTAGTTTGCCTTTTGAAGTATTCTACAAACAACATCTCCTACTACAATATTCCTGATGTGTCCGATGTGAAGTGCTTTGTTTGGATTAACACTAGTATGCTCTACAACTATGGTAGAGTTTTTACCCAAATCAACAAAACCAAACTCTTCTAGATTTGATTCAGATAAAATTAGCTGACTGAGTTTTTCCCAATCCGCAAAGAAGTTTAGATATCCTGAAGAATGCGATTCTACTTTGGAAACTAGTGTATGATTTAGTTGAGAGTATTTTTCAGATAAAGTAATTGAAATTTCCTGAGGACTTTTCTTCATATGTTTTGCAAGTAGAAACGAAATGTTGGAGCTAACATCGCCAAATCCAGGTTTTGCAGGTTCAACAGTAAATGAAATTTCTGGCACATCCAGTGTATCCAATACTTTGTGTAAGTTATTTTCAATTTCATCAATTATAGATTTGAATGTCAACTTATACACCAGATATTTGAGGAGCTAATTTATCTAATGCCTCAATTACACCATCTCCTGCATGTGCTGATACAGTCATCGTTGCATGAGATTTAACATCAGCTGAGGAGTTTCCCAAAGCAATACTAGTTGAAGCTGTTTTGAATAAAGGAATATCGGTTGCACTATCACCGATTGCAATTACATCATCTCGAGAAATCGAGAGTTTTTTCATAATTTGCTCAAATCCTGCACCTTTATCAATTCCACTAGAATTGATATGGAATGCATATTGACTATCAGACAAAACAACATCGAGATTCTCTTTATTCATTATGTTTCTAGCCAGATCTAGATCAAAAGTCCTCTCTAAAACCACTTCTGTCATTCGTGGGAAAACGGGTTTTTTAGTGACATTGTCTATTTTACCTTGAATTATTTCAAATGCCTCTTGGCATTTTTTGATATCACCTAGTAAAACATGTTCATTTGCATCAGTTGTAATGCATCCGCCATTCTCGCCAACGGCAATTTTGGTAGTACCACCAAACACAGATAGTAGATAGCCTTCAACAGATGATCTTCCCGTCACAAAAATTACGTTATGCCCAAGATTTTTTACATGACGTAAAGCAGCTAGTGCCTCAAGATGAATCCTGCCTCCCCCGTTTTCTGTTATTGTGCCATCAATATCCACAGCAAATGTTTTAGTATTCACAAAGTCAATTTTAGATACCGAATAATATTTGCTGCGTAATTGATTCAACTAATATGTAGTGATCAAAACAAAGTAGAAATGACCAAGAAAGGCATCATAGAGGAGATTTTTAGCAAAGCAAAATTTGCAAATGAAATCAATTTGTATTATGTAGCATATCGAGATTTTGAAAGGATTAGAGAAGTAGAGTTGCAGGAATTTATTGAAGAGTCTGAAAATTTTCAAAAAATTCCAAGCTCTAGAATAACAAGGATTAGAAAGAATAATACGATTTTATTTGAAAAGAATCCAAAAAAGGTTGAGTAAAAGTGGGAATTCCTGAAAAAATCAAGGCCATTCAAGATGAAATGGCAAGAACTCAAATCAACAAAGCTACAGAACATCATTTAGGACTACTAAAAGCAAAGATTGCAAAACTCAAACGAGAGCAAGAAGATACTGTTGCAAAAAAAAGTGGTGCAAAGACAGATGGTTTTGATGTTAGAAGAGCAGGAGATGCCACTGTTGTGTTCATTGGATTACCAAGTGTTGGAAAATCTACTTTGCTTAACAAACTAACAGATGCACAATCAACTGTAGGTGCATTTCAATTTACCACCTTGACTGTAGTACCAGGAATGATGGAGTACAGAGGAGCAAAAATACAGGTTCTTGATCTTCCAGGAATCATCAAGGGGGCTTCGACTGGAAAAGGTTTAGGAAAAAGAATTTTGTCAGTGGCTAGAACCGCAGATTTGGTTTTACTAGTGCTCGATGTATTTCAACCCTACCACGAAGATGTCTTGGTAAATGAATTAGGAAATATCGGAATAAGATTGAACACACTTCCTCCAAACATTACTATTGAAAAATCAGCCATGGGGGGAATAGCAGTGGCTCAACAAGTGAAACTCACAAAAATTTCTGAAAAACACCTTAAAGACTTACTTCACATTTATGGCATAATTAGTGCCAGAGTGGTAATAAGAGAGGATGTTACATCAGAGCAAGTTGCAGACTATATTGCAGGAAACATAAGTTATTCACAGTCCTTAACGATTCTAAATAAAATAGATTTAGTAGACAAAGAATTTCTTAAAGATTTAAAGAAAAAAATCAAATCAGACGTAATTGAAGTATCAGCAAATTCTGATATTAATATCGATTTACTCAAAGAAAGAATTTACCAGAAATTAAAATTTATCAGAATATACATGAGACCAAAAGGTGGAGAGACGGATTTCAAAGAACCATTGATAGCTAGAGAAGGAGATACTGTAGAAGATGTTTGTAACAAACTTCATCGCCACATGAAAAAACAATTTAGATACGGAATGGTATGGGGAAAGAGTGTAAAATTTGGCGGGCAACGCGTGGGTCTAGGTCATATTTTACTAGACGAAGATGTATTGACTATAATTAAAAAACGTGGAATGTAAAATTAGAAAGCAAAGAAAAATAGATCAATGTTTTAATCACAAAATGCAAAAATAAATCAAATCACACTTAATTTACCATGTTAGAGAGATTTTTACCAACAATTTCAAACCTAAATCAAGTAAAAAACATAAAAAATAAAATTTTTTTTAAAATAAAAAAATAAAATAAGATTTACGATCAAATAATTTT
>JASFUC010000177.1:0-3273 GCA_050050475.1 Nitrosopumilaceae archaeon | reverse complement strand
TGATTCAGGAACTTATATTCGAAGTATTGCTTCAAGAGGTGCTACTGGTGCAATTTCAAGATCTCTGAGAAACAGTATTAGGATTTTAGAGTATGCTGGATTTAATCCTATAATTATTGAAAGTGTTGGGGCAGGCCAAACTGAAGTTGAAATTTCAAATATTGCAGACATCACAGTAGTTGTTTTTAATCCTCATACAGGTGATAGCATTCAAACAATCAAAGCTGGATTGACTGAAATTGGAGATATCTACCTTGTAAACAAAAGCGATTTGGATGGTACAAATCAACTATTTGATGCAGTAAGGGACTTTATTGGTGCATCTGAAAGAAACCCTGTCATCCTTAAGACTTCTGTCAAGAAGAATTCTGGAATTTCCCAATTTGCAAAGACTCTCAAGGAAATGATGACTGAAAAACGAAAATCCAAAAAAGAAAAAGACAAAGAAAGACTTGAAACTGAATTAAAGGATATTGTTTTAAATAACATCAAAGAAAAGATGGATGAAATGCTTGATTCGGATAAAACATTTTCGAAATATCTAAAAAAGCTACAAACAAAAGATATTGATCCCTTTGAAGCAGCAGATAAAATTACAAAATCTCTAATAAAGTGAAGAAAATGGTAACAAAAAAATCAAAATCAAAAGAACCTGAAAAAAAAATATTTACTGACTCAAATTTTCTTGTAAAACGAATCTATCAAAAATCTTCTAAAAAAAGACCCATTGAAGATGCTGGAAAATATCCATTCACCAGAGGTATTCATCCTGGGATGTATCGAGATAGATTCTGGACAATGCGACAGTATTCAGGATTTGGCGATGCAAAACTAACTAATGAGAGATTCAAGTTTATGCTAGAAAAAGGGCAAACTGGACTCAGCATGGCATTTGATCTTCCAACACAGATTGGATATGATTCAGATTCACCTCAAGCTGAGGGTGAGGTTGGAAAAGTTGGTGTTTCAATTGCGTCTTTAAAGGATATGATGATTGCATTTGATGGAATTCCTCTAGGAAAAGTAAGTTCTTCTATGACGATAAATTCGACTGCTTCAACTTTACTTGCATATTATATTGCAGTTGGAGAATCTCAAGGATTCAAAAGCGAACAGCTAAGAGGTACAACCCAAAATGATATTCTAAAAGAATACATTGCAAGAAACACGTACATCTACCCTCCTGAACCATCGATGAGATTAATTGGTGACATGATTGGGTATTGTGCAGAAAAAGTACCCTCTTGGTATCCGGTGTCGATTTCTGGTTATCACATGCGCGAAGCTGGATGTACTGCAACACAAGAGGTTGCCTTTACACTTGCAAATGCAATTGCATATATTCAGACATGTCTTGATAGAGGGCTCAAAATAGATGACTTTGCGCCCCGTCTTTCTTTCTTTTTCTGTTGCACCATAGAATTCTTCGAAGAGGTTGCAAAGTTTAGGGTTGCACGAAAAGTTTATGCAAAAATACTCAAAGAAATGTTTCACGCCAAAAACCCTCGGTCTATGCAATTGAAATTCCATACTCAAACAAGCGGAGAATCATTAACTGCCCAGCAACCTGACAACAACATTGTTCGTGTTGCAATTCAGACAATGGCGGCAGTTTTAGGTGGTACTCAATCTCTTCATACAAATTCTCGAGATGAGGCATTAGCCCTTCCAACACAAGAATCTGCAAAAATTGCTTTGCGAACTCAGCAAATTGTTGCCCATGAGAGTGGAGTCACAAAGACTGCAGATCCTATGGCAGGCTCTCATTATTTGGAAGAACTATGTGACCAAATTGAAGATGGTGTTTGGAAGTATCTCAAAAAAATACAAAAAATGGGCGGTTCTGTCAAAGCAATTGAAAAGGGTTTCTTCCAATCTGAAATAAGACAGAATGCATATCGTCTCAAAAAAGAAACCGATGAGGGTGATAGAATTATTGTTGGCGTCAACAAGTATGCTGAACAAGAAGAACAACCAGAACTTTTGAGAATAGATGACAGAATTGAGATTCAACAAAAAAAGGCACTAAAAAAATTAAGAGCATCAAGAGACAACAAGAAACTTGAAAAGGCATTATCTGCAATGAAGAGTGTAGCAGAGACTGATGAAAATCTGATGCCTTACATTATCACATCCGCTAAAGCATATGCCACAACTGGAGAGATTAGCAATACCTTCAGAGAAGTGTTTGGCGAATATCGTCCAAAAGAAGTATTCTGACTCTTAAATTAAATTATGGCATCCATATTGTTGCTGGTTCTAGACTCTGTTTGAAATCTTCTGGCTTTATTTCATCTGTGCATTTTTTCATGTTTTTTTCAGATAGGCATTCGCTTAGAGCTTTAGTGTACATCTTTTCTTGATTTATCTCAAATGCAGATTCTTTCTCTATTGTTCTATTTGGATTTGATCCCATCAAATAATACTTGTATTCTGTGGTTTCAAAATCAAGTAAGAGATTAGAAAATAACGCCTTTTTCACAGACAACACATCATCCAAAAACCATTGTTCTTCAAATCCTCCAACATTATGGGCGACAACAATCATATCTGCATTCTCAAATTCCTTTACTACCTTGAATTGAATTGAAAGTACCTTAGTTGATGAACCCCAATGGGTCATAATTGAGTGAATATCTTCAAAATATCCTCCATTATTGACAAGTTGCTTGTGTCCTACTGCTCTTATGATCTTTATTGGGGCATTTTCTGTTCTCTGAGATGAAGTTCCTTCAGGGAAAATGTATACTTCGATTCCAGATGGAGGGAGTTTCCCTTTTTGATTTGGTAACTCTATTGTGAGGTTAACTACTTCTCCTAACGTTAGCAGTTTTTTGTTATTATTTCCATCAAGCTTTATTGATTCAGAATTTGAAATCTTAGAAAACCCGTTTGGATAGGCCTTTACAATTTTTACTACTTCGTCATCATCAATCTGATTATATGACATGTTATACCCCATTATTCCAGATGCCTCTTGTAATCTTCCATCAGTTTTAGGGTGATTCAAACTCAATGAATGTCCTATCTCATGTAATGTGATTCTTTTTATCGTTTGTGAATCAAATTGTTCATGTTTGCCATTTTTTATTATATCTTGAAATTTCTCCATTGTCATACTATCCCAAAAATCTTCATCTTCTTCGGCCATTTTTAGAAGAGTACTTTGATAATCATCTGTGTATATGGTCACATTTGCTACGGGAGTTTGCGGATGACTAAAACCTGCAACTCCTGATAATTGAAAAAACGCTGGATCTGGTGTATCATAAT
>JASFUC010000176.1:0-3284 GCA_050050475.1 Nitrosopumilaceae archaeon | reverse complement strand
TTTCATTGAAATTCTTCGCACATGGCTTAATGTGGCATGGATGCAGCACGGGATTGACAAGAAGAAAAACAAAGTCATCTTTAAAATCCAACATGACTTGGGGGAAAACTGGTCTCTTTATGTCAAAACATTGGCTACCGAATTATTCCATGACATAATAGGAGAGAAATTAGAAGTAAAATTAACCAAGACCACCATAACATTGGTTTTTCCTACAGAGAAATCTTAAGGCAAAGTTAATCCAAATCTTTTTCGTTATTTCAGGAAATTTGTCAGATTTACAATGTATTACATTGTGTTGCTACTACTATATCTATTCTGAAAACAATATGTATTCATGGAAAAAAAGGAGGCGATAAAAAGATACAATTGACAAATCAGTGAACCCGACTTTTTCCCCTTTTTTCTGATTTGTTAATTACCCTTGATCATGGCAGAATCATTGATTTACAAGAAAAAGCCAAATTCTAGACCAAGAGTCTACAAATTTCTTCAACTAGAAAACAAATGCATTAGATTTCTAAAGGATGATGAGATCATTTCAGCTGCCATAATAAACAGTATGGGCAATCTTGTGGCAGGAGGTCTTGACCAAAAAAAAGTTGGAATTGAAAAAGATGAGCAAAGAAGAATGTTATACATGCAAATGATATTTCAAATTTCAGCATGCAGAGATTTTGAGGAAAGTTTAGGAGAGATAAAATTTTTTGCGATAAACAGAAAAAATACTTTGATGATTGCCTTTCCGTTGAAAAATACTGTGTTATTGATATCTGCAAAGCCTACTGCAAGTGTTGATAAAATAATTTCCAAGCCACATATTTTGGAGTTTTTAAAATCGGAGATTTTGATTGGCTCAAATTTGTAGAGGATTATGTGAGCGTTTAAGAGCACCGTCAAAGCCAAACAATTCACGTTATTCTATAGGTCAGAAACGCTGCTCGTTATGTGCAAGTTTTTTTGATATTGATGGTGTGATGTGTCCTTGTTGCAAGACACGATTACGATCTAAAGCACGTAAAAAAAATCGAAACGGATAATCACTGAAAAATCAAAATTAATGGTTACGGGGTAATTATGAAAACATATCAAATTTTAGATATGATTATTCTAGTTTTAGTAATCTTGTTTTTTGTTGGAATGTTAGGCACGTCCTTTCAAGGATTAGGCACAGATATTTCCATATTGTTCATTCCTGATGATGTACAAGCATTTCTTGATGTTTTAATTTATCCGATAATTGCTTTGTTGGGAATTGATTTGGTTCTAAAATACAGGAAAACAAAAAATCCAAAAAAATTTGTGAGAAAATATTGGATTGATATTTTCATGATTGTTTTAATTCCTGTATTTTCTATTTTCAAATTTTTTAAAATTGGATTGAGCCTCACAAAACAACTTAAAACTTTGAAAATGGGAGCAAAGGTTTTGCAAAATCAAAAAAATTTACAAAAAAATAATTTCAAAGTTTTGAATCAGTAGAGGCTTGAACCGTTTTTGGAAAACAAAACAGATTCCAATTCTGATGGGTCAGATTTTAGATCCAATGCTGGATTTTGGAAGAATTATGGTGAACGTAGTAGGATTATTTTTTACACTTATAGCTCCTCCATGAATTTTCACTATGTTTTGACAGCTGGCGAGTCCTAGACCTGTACCTCTATTTTTCAAAGTTACAAGAGGATCAAAAATTTGATCAAGATATTCTTCAGGAATGCCTCCCCCTGAATCTTCTATTTTAATTATAATTTCCTCTTTATTTTCCTCGAAATCAAATTTTATGAATCCTTTTTCTTTAATGGACTCTATAGAATTTTTGATCAAGTTTATGAACATAATTTCAAATTGTTCCTTATCACAAACAATTGACAAATTTTGCTCAGGCATTGTTATCTTAATTTCATTGGGAATTTGCACAGTGGAAATAGATTCTTCCAAAATTGAATTTAAATTCCAAATACTAAGGGTGGGATCCTTAGTTCTTACAAAATCCATTACATCGTTAACCTGATGTGAAAGTCTTTCCGTTGCCTTCTCCATAATCTTTAATTTTTCTCGTTCTGATTTTTCAGTTATTTTTTGGTCAATTAATTTTAAACCCATATTCAGATTGGAAAGAGGAGTACGCATATCGTGAGCCAATCTTGCAGCAAGTTCTCCTATAGTTGCAAGTTTTTCCACTTTTTGAGTTCTTTTAAACTCATTTTCAAAAATTTTGATTATGAGAATGATTAACCCAATGTGAACAGCAATATTGACCATCGACAAAATAATTTGTAAAAGAACTAACCTATCGGCTAATGTTTTTACATGTTCTCCCATTTCTTCGACAAGATTGTCTGAAGACTGAATAAACGAATTAAATTCAAGTTCTATTCCCTCCAGATCTTGAAAGGTCAGATTCAAAGTATCCCTGTTTTTAAATTCCACATATTCGGTTTTTAACCCAATAAAACCTTCATACATTATCATCCAATCTTTTTCGAATTTTTTATCGAGGTTTGGGATTTGATTTTCATTTAACATACCTCCATTTTTTAAAAGAAAAATATTTTCCTCAAGGGCAATTAGTTTGCTGTCAGGACTTGCACTAGGATTTTCCAAAAATGCATAATCCTTTATTTCGTCTACCAATTGACTGGCTAAGAATCGATTTTTTCCTGCCACGTTAATGGAATTACCTAATAATGCGGTTTGTGATTCAAAAATGGCCAAAGTTAGAAAACTTCCTAAAATAAGTGTAATTTGACAGATAATGATTATAGTTACTTTTGATTTACTCTTCATTGGATGACCTCAAATCAGAATTGAAGTATGTTAATTTTTTTGCATATTGATTTTCTTTTTCAAAAAAAATAATTTCAAAATTTTACAAAAATAGTTGTCGGGGATTTGAACCTGTTGGATTTAGGGGTTCATAAAAATAAGTCATCTCTAGTGTTTTTCATGAATTGGATGTCTTGTTCCGTCAGGATGGATACATTCACCATTTTCATGTTTGTGAGTGCTTTTGTCTCCTTCACACTCACCATGATTGCAATTACATTCAGACATGCTAATTTTTCCGTTAAACTTGATTTTAAAGGATCTAACAATTATCATATTTGGGATTAATGCCTTCCCAAAAAATAATTTCAATTCTCATATTTTCATAAATTAATGGGCCCGCGGGGATTCAGGTACTGTTTTGGGAACAAAATGAGACGCAGTTAGGCGTGAAGGTTAGTCTATTCTTTGACTTTCTGAAATCTTCCAACAATGATCATATGTGAACAAATCAACAC
>JASFUC010000175.1:0-3287 GCA_050050475.1 Nitrosopumilaceae archaeon | reverse complement strand
ATTTTGTATCAGTACTATGATGGATTTCATTAGTTCCTCACTCACAAGATTGTAAAGGAAGAAGTACTCAAAATGCCTTTCTAAAAATAAAATCACAATTTGAAACTAAAAGTTTGAATCTGCTACTTAAAAAAAGTCATTTTGAAGAAACGGGTCTTGGTAGATTCACTACAATAGATTAGAACAACTTATGAACATCTCAAATTTAGTTCAAATAATGGAAGTATATGTACGCAAAGAGATTCAGGCTTTTGAATATGTTTCTTTTACTGAATTTAAAAATGAAGATGAATTAGATTTTTGCTGTAAGAAATTAAAGAAATACGTTTCAAGTGTAAAAGCCTGGAGTGGCAAAATTGGAAAATTCTGTATTGTGGAAAAAGCTGTTTTGACTCCAATTGATTACTGTCCTTTTTGTGGTGAAAAAATAGAATACGTTTCTGTGGAATAGAAAATGAAAACTAGGCTTTTGTAGTGAATCCATACAGACTCGCTACTAGTTTTTATTTTTTATAATTCTCAAAAATTATGTTTCATGCTATGTTGAATAATTTCAGGATAGTTACAAGTTGCTACCCTCCTGATTATTCAGGTTCATAAAATAGCATCATTAATAGGATAGAAATGCATATTCTAATGCATGTCAGAGCAAGGCTCTGTCAAAAAGAGCTCCTTGTCAAGGCGTGACTTTCTAAGGCTCATGGCCGCAGGCGGTGTTGCAATTGCTTTTGCCCCAATGATTCCGTTTGGGAATTACATGCCAAACCCCAAAAACGAGAATTTGGGAAGAGAAAAAGTGATTCTGCCTGATGGCTCGCACGCCAACATCAATTCCTATCCTGTAAACCATGCTGAAGTACTCACCTACCCACGAACAGGGGATCCTGCTCTGGATGCTGAAGCATTTAGAAAATGGCAACTGATTCGTCTGCCAGCAGAACTTGGAGGAGAGGCAAACTCTGTAAGTGCATTTAGAGTTTACAGTAACATTTGTGTTCATTTGTGGTGTTTGTGGGAATACAAGACAGTTTCACCACAAAGACCAAAAAACCAGCTAGAGTGTCCATGTCATGGAAGTACCTATGATCCTTTGACTGGAGTATCTACCAAAGGTCCTGCATCAGCTCAAGCTGCCCCATCAAATGCGTTACCAAAACTAGATTTAGAAGCAGACCAACATGGATTTTTGTATATCATTCCACCTGAACTGAGAGTAAATGCAAATGGGGTGGTAGGGTATGGAAGGTTCCTTTAGAAAAATACCTTGAAATTATTTTTTGATACTTTTCCGAATCGTTTCATTTATCACTTGAGAATAGCTGATTGAGCTTGATGTCTCTTGAATTAATTTTGCCTGAAGCTGTCTTAGTTTTTTATCCAGATCATCGTCAATCATAATTGTGATTCTTTTTGCCATTTGATTACAAACCATAATTTCAAAATTTAAAGCATGCTACAGTTTTGATCCAACATTTGTCCACTTTGTCCAATTTTTTGTTATTAATGATTAGAACAACTTATGAACTTCCTACGAAGATCTATTTTTGATGAAGTATTTGGTTATTGGTCTTTTAATAATTGGATTTATTGGATCTGCCTTTGGCCAAAGTATGGGTGATATTTCTGACAGGATTTGGTTACCTAATTGCCCAATTGGAACTAGTATAGGATGTGACCAGTCATCCTTGTTCCCTGATGCTATTGCCCTTCCCTTTTTCCAAAGCGATTCAGTCGCAGTAGGAACTATTGTAGAAAAAAATTCACAGAACCAAGATTCTATTCGATATTCTATAGACGTAGATTTTTATCTCAAAAATTATCGGCCTTTTGATTTGATTACTGCAACCTTGATTAATCCTCCAGAACCACAAACCCTCCCTGAAGTTTTTTGGTATAATTCTCCTGTCTTTAATGAAGATGATTTGGTTTTTGTTTATCTGAAAAAAAATGAAGTAGGTTACAGATTGCTTCCTGAATCATTTGCTTTAGACAAACATGAAGTTAGAGGACCTCCACCCACAATACATTGGAACAATAGTCCTTCAGAAGATATCTTTGATCAAGGAGAAAAAATACTGGTTTCAGGGGAGGTTAGAAAAATGGAGCTAGTAAAAGCAACAAAGGAAAACAAACAACTTAATGCAATATTGAGGCTAGTAGAATCTGATGACCGTGATAACATGGTTTTTTCAGATATTATGGAAATTAGTTATGATGGAAATTACAGCTATTTTTTGGATTCCTCAAAAATACCTCCAGGAAATTATGAACTTGAGGTAAACTATGGTCCATCTACCTATGGTAACGGCATTACTATAACACCCAATTTTAAGATCTGGACACCTTTGAAACAAATTAGCGTGGGAGTTTCAATGGATGAAATACAATGTAGAGAAAACCTTGTGTTAGTCCAAAAATATGATCGTTCTCCAGCATGTGTAAAACCTGAAACAAAACTGAAATTAGATGAGAGAGGATGGACCATAATAAATCAAACCACAAATGATTTGTTGCTAAATCATTTTAGCAATCTTTCTGAAGTCGTAGCATTCTATGAAGTATATGAAGATGCAGAGTTTTTGCTAAATGAGGATCACATCTCATATTTTTCTGGTAGCGATGATGATTATTTTGCTAGAATGAATTTGTTTTTTGATGAGAATTATTCCATAAATGGTATGGATTTTCATTGTTACTATCAAAGAGTTCACCAGTATGAACTTCCACAGGAGGACATTGCCTCCAAAATTGCAGAATATGATTGTAAAGAGCATGAAAAATTTGAAGGACCTGAATCAACAATTACCGAGGATGAAACTATTTCGGAAAACTCAGCCCCTTACACCACCTATGACGTTTCTGGCTTCAAGCAAACATACATGGTAGGTGAGCCAATATCGTTTACTGAAACAATTCAGGGTTTTAACAATCCCTGCATTTCCACTCATTATGAAATACTGGATGGTAGTACTCTAGAATCAGTATGGGAATACAAGATTGTTTATCCATGTCCTTACATCAAGGATCCCCAACAGTTCAAAAAAATAATCTCAATTCCCAACGAAAGCATTTCCTCGCCAATCCTAAATCAAACAGGACCTTTCATTTTTCGATCATATCATTCCTACAGCGATAATTTCACTGAAGTAAAATTTTCAGTCGTTGATTTGGATATGGATTCCAACAAACCTGTACCTGATTCCGGTTCTCTTTTTATCCCTCAAGGACATGTACTTGGAGATGCACACGAGCACGCATCCATTCTTGTAAAGATTTTTGGAGACAAG
>JASFUC010000174.1:0-3315 GCA_050050475.1 Nitrosopumilaceae archaeon | reverse complement strand
GCGATAATTGAATGTCCGTCTTGTAAACCCTTTCCACAAACATAACACTCCACGGCACTTACCGATGTTGGAATGTTTTTTGAGGAATTAATTATCCCTGGAAAGTGTGTCTGTTTTACCTCCTGCATGGCCATACACAGTCATAAAACATCATCAGTAATAAAGGTACCGTACCAATAGGTACTTTACATTAGTCTAGACAATGATAAAAATCAGTCACAAAAGACCTTGGTCTTGAACCAACTTTTTTCACAGCAACCACAACAAATATCAAACTCAGATAAAAAATAAGACCATACTGTCAGTTTTTTACAAAAATTGTTTCGTCAAAAGCAGTTGCAATTGCCCCAATTAAGGCCCATTTGTCCAGTTTTTGCCTTGACTTGTCTTGCTCCATTCCAAGGACTCCCTAAACCATTGAACAGAATTTATACAAAGAGAATTATCTCTGAAGTCTCAGATTAGAAATGTCAATACGAAACCATTAAACAAACAAGAAAGTTGATTTTTGTTGTAAAATGGATAAAAGAGACGCCATGGTTTTATCAGCAATTCTTGTAGGAGTCAGCATTCCAGTAACACTGGTCCTTTTAGTGGCAAACGGAATTCTAGACAATCCCATCCCATAAACAAACAATGTTTATGGATTTAGGTTTTTAAAATCAAGGCATTTTTGGTCAAACTCGTCAAGATATTTTTTTCCTCCAAATTGCGAATCCTCAATGTAGAGTTGACATGTTTGAGAATCAATTTTGGTGCCATCATTAGCGTTGTTCATCACTTGCAAAACAAGAATAACAATCAGTATGGCCATTATAATTAGAGCAAACTTGCTAGAATAAATATCCACAAACCATGATTTGGGATTTTAAACATATACGTATTGATTTGATTCAGATTTACAATTATTAGAAAAGTTCAATCTGTTTTTTTCTTAATTTTTACTTTGCAATTAAGAGCATGTTTGGCTAAATCTTTAGGATCTTCAAATTTTGCGGGACAAAATAAGCAATATGACACCATGATACGAATTTGATTTTTGAAATATAATCAAAAGGTTATTGTGAAAACCAATATTTCAAAAAGAGACCGTTGGTTTTAAAAACAAACTAGCCTCAAAAGTGCTTAGATCGTAAATATCCCCTGGATAAAATGGAGTGGATTTAAATAATAAACGTCAAAATTCATGTCTATGGGTGGACACCTTTGGAAATGCTCAAGCGCAAATAGTACCCCTAGACCTAACTGAAAATCAATTTCAGATTTATAATAAAATTTCTCGAAATTACTCACACTCGTTTCTCTTTGAGTCCCTAACCGGTCCTGAGATCTTGGCTGAAACATCGGTGATGGGTTTTGATCCAAAGATAATCATCAAGGGATACTCAGACAGAGTAGAAATGATAAGAGATGACGAAGATACAGAAATCATCCCCACAGAAGATCCGTATGATGCGATAAAAAAACTGCTTAGAAAATCAAGCAATAAAGAATATCGATATTTGGGTGGAGCAGTGGGAGTTGTAAATTATGATGCGATAAGACTAGTAGAAAATATTCCCAACAAACATGATGCTCCAGAACCCTTAATGGAGTTTGGAATTTACGATGATGGAATTTTATACGATAACTTGCACAAAAAATTATTTTATTTTTATCATGATGAAAATCGATTTGAGCAATTCAAAATCTCAAATGGCACATTCGAGTCATTTCAGGCATCAGAAGTTATTCCAAACATGGATAAAGAGAAATTTTCAGATATTGTAAACAAAGCAAAGAAGTACATTCATGATGGAGATATTTTTCAAGCAGTTCTATCTAGGAAATTTGCATTTGATGCTAAAGGAGACAGCCTTGCACTGTACAAAACCCTAAGAAAACTAAATCCTTCTCCATACATGTATCACCTCAAACAAAATGACAAAACAATAATTGGAGCATCTCCTGAAATGCTAGTAAGAATTACTGATGACAAGGTAGAGACATTCCCAATAGCTGGAACAAGAAAAATTACAGATAATGAAGAAAAAAACAAAAAACTTGCCGAAGAATTGCTTCATGACGAAAAGGAAATTGCAGAACACACAATGCTAGTAGATTTGGGAAGAAACGATATTGGAAAGGTTTGCAAGTATGGAACGGTCCATCCAGAATCTTTAATGAAGATAAAACGATTCAGTCATGTTCAACATATTGTTACACATGTAATGGGCAATTTGGCACAAGGTAAGGACATGTTTGATGCCTTTCAGGCAGTATTTCCAGCAGGAACTGTGTCAGGAGCACCTAAGGTAAGGGCCATGGAGATTATCGACGAGTTGGAGGTAGAGGCAAGAGGACCATATGCAGGAGCGGTGGGTTATTTTTCTTACAACGGATGCTGTGATTTTGCGATTGCAATTAGAAGTATTTTCATTGATGGGGACAAGGGATTTATCCAATCAGGAGCAGGTATTGTTTCAGACTCGATCGCAGAAAATGAATTCAAAGAAACAGAACACAAAGCAGGGGCAATGCTTCAGGCACTAAAGGAGGCATCAAGTTGAAATTTTTAATCATAGATAATTATGATTCATTTGTGTACAACATTGCTCAGTATCTTGGAGAGCTTGGAGTTGATTGTGAAGTAATACGAAATGACAAAATCACAATTAATGAGATAAAACAAAAAAAATATGACGGAATTATAATTTCCCCAGGTCCTGGAACTCCAGATGATAAAAAATACTTTGGAGTATGCAGTGAAGTAATAAAAGACATGGGAAGAAGTACTCCAATTTTGGGAGTGTGTTTGGGACATCAAGGAATAATATCATCATTTGGTGGCAAAGTGACAAATGCGGGATGCGTCAGACATGGTAAGACAAGTCCAGTAAAACATTCTGAATCGGAACTATTCAAAGGAGTAAAGAATCCCTTCAAGGCAACAAGATATCATTCCCTAGTTGGTGACAAAACAATCATTCCAGATATTTTAGAGGTGACAGCTACTGCGCAAGATGATGGAGAAGTTATGGCAGTAAGGCACAAGGATTATCTTATTGAGGGAGTTCAGTTCCATCCAGAATCAATAATGACCGAAGATGGGAAAAAAATTCTAGCTAATTTCATCAGGCAGGTAAGGGGAAAAAAATGATTTCAGAACTAATAAAAAAACTCCAGGAAAAAACAGACCTGTCATATGATGAGATAAACGGAGTTATGACTGAAATTTTATCAGGAAAAACCACAGATTCTGAGAATGCGGTGTTTCTCTCAGATTTAGCAAAAAAAGGCGAGACTGACGATGAATTACTAGGAATGCTTGACAAG
>JASFUC010000173.1:0-3323 GCA_050050475.1 Nitrosopumilaceae archaeon | reverse complement strand
TGGAATAGAAGTTACAGAGGCAGTTAAAGTAATCATGGGTAAAAAGCCAAGTCTTTCTGAGAAAATCTTGCATGTTGATATTGAAAATCTTGACTTTACAACCACTAGAACATTTAGAGCCGAAGAATGCTCAGTATGTGGTACAGGTAAAGCAGAAGAAATTGTAAAAGAAGAACTAATCTTAGAAGAACTATGCGGTAGAAACCGAGGAAAAAGAACTTTTTCAGTAACTCCTACTAGTACATTTGATTTAGATGTTAATGCAGTAACTGCAATCGCAAAAGACAAAGGATTTCTAGTTGATAATCAAGGTGAGTTAGGATTGTCTTTGAGAACAAATGACATGTCAGTGAGTTTCATGAAGAAGGGCTCTGCAGTTATAGTTGGTCCAAAAGATGAGGCAGATGCCATATCGTTATACAACGAATTGCTAGGAAAAACCATATCAAAACCTGCAAATTAAATATTATTACCTTTCACAAAATCTGATGAAGTTTGGAATAATCTTAGCTGGTCTGGTTTTTCTTGCTATAATTTCTACTACAAACTCCTCTCAGGCAGTTGAGACTGATATTAACAAGGGTCTCTTTATTTTCGTTCAAACAACTGTTAGAAATTCTGATGGGCAACTAGTAGTTTACCTTGAATCCTCAAAATTCACGGACCTTAATTTAGAATTGCTAGGGCCATTTTTGGATTTTGAGGCCACTCGTGGAAATGACCCAGTAATAACAATAAGTGGGGAGGAATACCAAGTAATTCGCCGAGTACAATCCAAGACCTTTACATCAGAGGATCTTGTTGCAAGTACAATTTTGTCTGATAACAAGGATGGACAACTTGTGATGCTTGCAAGATTTGCTCATGATGGATACCCAGTATCTCAAGGAGATACATTAGAATCAATGTGGACCTTTATTAGGCCTGTCTCTTAGAAAGCAAAACCCCTACTCCTATTGCAAAAAAGACTACCAATGGCACAAATCTATATGGCTGATTTGTTTGATTGGTAAATCCTGTCAATACTGGGGCAATTAGGAGCATTCCAGAAATTAGTACCATGATAGACTCTCCGTGCTTAATTCCACTTTTTGATACAAGGAATAACCCTACAATTAATGGAATCATAAACAACATTACAAGACCGTCGAATCTCAACTGATATGAAAACGAGGTAAATCCCATCCAGAACTCTTTGGCATTAAACTCCTCTTCTGTTCCCTGCGTTGTTGATACTCCTCCAATTGATGCCAAACCCCCAGCTAGAATAATTCCTGCAGTAATTCCTGCAACAATGATTTTTTGTCTTCTTGATATTTCACTTCGCAGAATAAAATAGATAGACATTGGCAAAAACGCTGCAGTTAGTGCTTTTGAAGGAATAGACAAAAGATATGATACTGGAGACAATGGCCAGAATCTGTATACTAGATACAAGGACAAAAGGTAAAACAAAATCCAAAAATTGGTGTATGATACTGTAGTATCATAAATCAAAAAGACATTGCTTTGCATTAAAATCACAACTGCAACAATTCCGGCAAATCTTTTTTGGGTAATCAGTTTTGTGAAGAAATATGTCACAACAAGGAGTGCAGCTGATGCCAAAAGTGGGATTACCCTGTCATTTCCAAAAAGAACTATTGATGACTTTAGGAAAAAGTATTTCACGTGTGGCTCAAACGAACTTATCGTATCAAAGGACCAAGTATCCACACGATTTTTTACCCCACTATAATCTTCAAAAATTTCCTGACTTGCCAATTCTGCAGAACTTGCAGAAATGTAAATTGCTATCAACACAATCAATACAACTAGTGCAACTTTTTTTGAGATCTCAAACGAAAATAGCTTTTCAAAGATTATTGAGAGGGAGCTTGGAAGTTTTTTCTTAAAATACAAAAAGGCCAAACCAAAAGTTGCAACACTTGAAATTATCACGCCAGCAGACCATACTCCCGTCTCAAAGGGGTCAGGTGTTACCGGATTTATTCCTGGAATGTTTAGTGTGTCTGAAACTAAAATCAATGAAGGAAACATTACTGAAACAAAACTCACCAAAACAATGCTAATTGAGAATAAAAACACAATCCATGGGATAACCTTTGAATTGTTTTCCTCAACTGCTGCCTTGTTTGGAATTTCTGAGTCTTTTTTGGATTTTTTAGCCAACTGACTTTCTTAGAATCATAAGTATTTGTTATTTTTCAATCTTGAATGAAAAACTAAACCGTTTATACAACAAAGTCTTATTTTTTTAATATGCATTTTCCAGTTTTTGCTATGTTGTTACTAGTCATCATTTTTCCTATCTCGGTTTTCGGTGAAAATATCGAACCTAGTTCTCAAATTTCTAAAGAAATCACAGATAAATCCCAAACATCAAAAATTAATCCAATTCTCATAAAATGGCAGTTATCAGAAAACCCAGATAAATTTGCCATGGAAAATAATCTAACACATAAGGAAAATACCATAGGAGTCTACATTTATCTTTCAGGCAAGGAATTTCAATCTTCTATCTCATCTGAAGTTGATGTAATGTCAAGCTATGAAAAGACTGTATTTGCTTTTGTTACCTCTGAGCAGCTTGATAAATTAGACAATCTTGATTTTGTAGAAAAAGTCACTCTTCCAGATCTTGCACGAACTCCTCCTGTGCCCAAACCTACACCTCCAAACCAAATTCAAGAGGAGGACAAAACCGGCTATCTTTTGTGGGTTGTAATAGGTGTAATTGCAGTTGGCATAGTTGTTGCACTCAAATATAAAACCTCAAAATCCAGCCGGGATTAATTTAGAAACCATTTGTGTAACAGATAGATGTTACATACTGCTATCCTTAAAATATAATCAATCCCAACAAACAGTCTAGAATGAAGTCTTTGTTTATTTTATTTGGATTAATCGCAGTGATAGCCGGATTTTATCTGGCGTATCCTGAGGATTTTCAGAGTATGCAATTTAACCAAGTTTTTGCACAGTCTGAAAACAAAAAGTTTGAAGAGGCTACAACTGCCCAATCAAGTGACACTAGTACCTACGCAAAATCAAATAATAACAAATCTCAGGCGGACTTGATTGGCTCTCAATCAAATGGTACTGCAACTGAAAAAGGAAAAATAGACAATGAAGCCCCCTATGGAAAGTCTTTGCAACATCCCAAGATTCATCCTGCAGTGACTAATATTTTAGATAACGCCAATCCGATGGCAATGGCCAAAATCTACGGGGCACAAATGGATGATGACCAATTGTTTGTCTATGTTCATTTAAAAGATAAAAATCATGCACCAACCGATATAGAAACTTTTTCTCAATAC
>JASFUC010000172.1:0-3328 GCA_050050475.1 Nitrosopumilaceae archaeon | reverse complement strand
CCACCAATACCTGGAATCTCCCCTCCGCGAGATTCTAATCCTATTTTATCCACGTCTAATGGATTTTTGAGGTATTCTTCAACTTCAACTGTCATTCGTGTCACAATTTCCCCTTTTTGGCAAGGATAAGATTCTGTTATGGTTCCTATAACAACAACATCAGCTTGTTTGTAAGTTTGCTCAACTGTTTGATGTGCTATTAAGGCTTCAGCTTCAGGAATGTTTAGTTCCAACGAACATGGAATACTTTTAGATAATTCATTTGGCAAAATTAATCCAATTATCAAAATCAAAAATATTGCCGTGGCCCCAGTAGTAATAATGATTCTACGTTTGGTTTTCAATTAACAGAGCTAGATTTGATGTGTTCATAAGTTCTTCTAATCTATTGTAGTGAATCTACCAAGACCTGCTACGGTCAAATCCCTAAATGATTCGAAGTCTTTAACTTTACCTTAAAACTTTCGTGGTTTGTTGGAAACAAAAGATAATTCTGAGGCTATTACCTTTCAATCACATCCAATTGAAAATGACGATCGATGTAAAACCATAGTCAAAATTGAATCTGAATACATGGACAGGCTTGGAATCCAAGAAGGAGACGTGGTAAAAGTTTCGGGAAAATGCAATGCCATGGCATATTGTTTTATGTTAGACAAAGAAGAACTTGAAAAAGCAAAGTCGCGAGAGCCTCAAATAGAATACCTTAATCCCGAGCATAAAGAAATAGAATATCCCAGGATTCTCCTTAGCAGTCCCGTTCACACTAATGCGTGCCCTTCAAGGAGGTTACGACTAGTAAAATTAGAAAAAATTTCATCTGATGACTCCAAAAATAAAATCCCAGAGGCAGATACTATCACAGTAGGTACCATGAATTTTATGGAAAATATGATGCCAGGTTACAAAGACAGTGTTGATTTTTCATCATTGTTTGGACAGATTGTAAAAAAACAAGAAAGGATCAACACATCCTATTTACCTGATTTCGCAACCAAACATCAAAGAATTTCTCGAGGTGGGCGTTCACATCCCCCATACTTTTCCTCCATAATTGTTAATGCAAAACCTGAAAACCATGAATTTTGGCTCGTAACAAAAAACACTAAATTTGAATTTCAAGAAATTTCTATGGATCAATTCAAGGGTAAAGGTTCAAGACCTGAGGCATCGTCTTTTCTTAGAGCAATTCCTATTCCACATAGATTTAAGGTAAATGATACTGAGATTGTATTTTCTACCCTAGAAATTTTTGAAAATACAATGAAACTTCGTTGGTATACTCTTCAGAGAATCAAGCTTCCAGAAGATGCTTTTTCAAATCCTGCAAAGGCTGAAGAGATTCAGAGAAGTGTTGGTCATGAATCCCCTGAGTTAACAATTGAGATGAAAGATGACCTTGGCAATACCTATGCGGATGGCCATTCTATGGGAGGTGGGGGCAGTAGTGGTCCTGATCCTTCTACCAATGAAATAGTGTTGGATCATTCTGGTGAATTTAGATTCTTTTCAACATTGGATCCTAAAGCAAAGGAAATCACAATTATTGTAAAAGATATGATGTGGGTAAAAAGAAGTAGCAGAGGTATGCCGCTGCCTTCTACTCCTCCAAACATGACAGAAATGTCAATGTCTCCTCCAAAACTCTCAATATTAGAGGGACCTTGGGAATTTAAGATCAATCTTTGAAAGAAGAATACTGAAAATCTTTGAGAAAATAGCATATCTGAAAATATTTTACAGCAAATATTTGTACAAATAAAAGCGGGTCTGTTACAACTCGCTACATTTAGGGCATTTTCTCATTAGGTAAATTCCCCTAAGGGATTTTGAAATTATTTTTTGGGAAGGATCATAATTTGATATTTCTCATCTAAAGTTTCTTTTAAAATCAAAACCAGAAGTTTTCTTTTTTTCTTTTTTGGATATTGAAACCAGTACTTCGTCAAATTTTTTGTTGGGAATCCAGATTTTCCTACTATTGTCGCCGTCAAGCTCGACAGTTGTTTTTGTTAAGCCTAGTTTGATTATGGTTCCCTTTTTATTCTCCAGTTCAATCTTATCGCCTACGTGAATATTAGGACTCAAAGCGATACTAAGACCCGAAGCGGCATTTTGTAATTTGTTTAGAAACACGAATGCCATAAAAATCAGTATTGCGCTAAGCGAGGTAACAGTTTCTATTGCATATGTGAGAAGATTAAAGTTAATTGAAAGGTATAATCCCTCTGCAACAACGATCAACAATATGATGACAACTAGGGCCTTGTAAGATCCTTCCAACCCTCCAAATTTGTAATAATCTATAATTCTGACAATAGCTATGGCAGTTAAAGCAAAAATGAGAGATATTATTGCATAAATGTCTATGGTCACAATATAGATTATCACTCAGAATTAAAATTTTTTTCTAATCAATTGAAAATAGATTGCCCTTGAGGAATTTTACGTTATAGTGGTTTTTGTGGTTCTTTAGAGTCAACTCAGCACACAAGGTAAGGCAGGTTGTCAAGACAGAGTTGGCCAAATATTGCTAGCATTACAAAGGCTAAACCAATAGGAATTGCAATTACAATTGTGACTTTATTCCAGATTTTCTTAATCATTTTCACGTTTCTAAAAATTTTTGGTGGGACGAGCAAATCTCCAAACCGCATAAACATAACCTTCAAAATCTGAGAAATTGTCAAAATAATCTTTATTTTCAATCTTGTTTTTGTTCATTTTTTCATGGGTTTTCTTAAAATCATCCAAAGAAATTCTAACAGGGTTTTCCTCAGGCTGTTTGATGATAACTGTTTGAGATTCAGAATCAAACCAGTAAAAAATATCTTGTTTGTTTTTGTCTTTAATTCCAATCAAACGCCTCAAGTTTGTATGGGATTGAATTTCTTTCCAAAAGTACTCCCAGTCAAAAACCGAGGGGTAAATCATTTCAGTCTCCACATCAGGCCTACAATAGTATGAAAGCCATTCGGGATATTTTTGGTGATCATCTAAAGAGACATTAATTTGATTATTTTTCATTAAATCTCTAAAGTCATTAAATTTAGTACATATCTTGTCAACTGTGGTCATTGTTCCACAACCTGAGCATTCCAAAACCACGTGATTTTGATGAGAAGGAATCAATGGGCAGTTGATGTTTGATCTTTTTTTAAAATCTAAGTTTTGATTACATTTTTTACAAAAGACTTTCTCAGAAGTGAACAGTTCAATTATTTCTGTTCTAGTTTCTGGTATGGGCTTCATACAGTATTAGTATCACTTTTTCTATTTAACAAAATTCCAACAAATCATAACCAACGACATTCTCTAGTCCTAACGA
>JASFUC010000171.1:0-3339 GCA_050050475.1 Nitrosopumilaceae archaeon | reverse complement strand
AGATGGAGATGATGCAACTAAGTCTATCCTGGAAATGTATGCTGAATTGAACAGACCAGATATCAGTTATGTTTTGATTTCTGGATTGATAATCTCGCTTTACAACATTGTTGATATAAAAAAAATTCATGAAAAACTACAAATTCCGATTATTGGCGTTACATATAACGAATCAGAAGGAATTGACAGTGCCATAAAACACCATTTCCCAAATTCATATGAACCAAAAATAAAACAATATCGAAAACTAGGCAATCGAGATAAAATCACCCTTCACACATCTTCTGATATTTTTGTCCGAAGACAAGGCTGTGATTTACATGAAGTAAAACATCTGTTAAACGAGTTGACTATCCAAGGTTCATTTCCTGAGCCCTTACGGGTTGCTCATCTTTTAGCAAAGTCACTGCTTCAAAAGGGATTATCCTTCTGAAGCAGTTTTTCCACCATCTACGTTAAGGATGGCTCCTGTAATCCAGCTTGCTTCATCTGAAGCTAAGAATAACGTTGCATTGGCAACATCAATAGGCTCACCAATTCTTACAAGGGGAATTCTCTCTTCAATTACTTTTCTGGCTTGAGGATCATCCAAATATGGTTTTATCATGCCTGAATTAATTATTCCTGGATTTACACTATTACATCGGATATGCCTTCTGGCATATTCAACTGCAATCGCTTTTGTAAACATGGATATTGCTGCCTTTGTAGCCGAATATGCTGCAAGGTGGACTCTTGGTATTGCTCTTTCCCCAGATATTGAGCCGATGTTTACTATTGATCCGCTTTTTACATCTGACATTTTATTTAGTACTACCTTTGTCATGTGGAAAACTCCAAAAAGATTTACATCTATTAATTTTTTAATTTCTGAATCTTGCATTTCGTGAAAATGTACTGGGTCATTTATTGCACCTGCATTATTTACCAGAATGTCTATTTTACCATAGGTGTCAACAATTTGATTTACCGTCTGAATAACTTGAGATTCGTCTGTTAAATCACAGGACATTGAGGCAGTTGATTGATCATTTCCGATCTCTCTTCTTGCTTGCTCTAGTTTTTCAAGGTCTCTTGCAATTAAGATCACTTTGGCCCCTTCTTCTGCAAAGCGTTTTGCTATTTCTTTTCCAATATCGCTAGATGCTCCAGTTACAATTGACACTTTATCTTTTAGTCTCATATTGCATTTCTATTGTTGTAACTTATAGAATTTGTGGTAAACCTTAGTCATAAAATACATCAAAGAATTAGATTCTATTTGTTTAGTTTTTTTATGTATGCTAGAACTCCTGTATAGTCTAGATTTCCAAACCCTTCTTTTGCAGCATTATCGTAAACTTCCTTGGCTTTTTCTGTCATGGGTAGGTCCAGATCAAAGGATTTGGCAGTTGCACAAATGGTATTGATGTCTTTTTTTAAATTCTCAAGTGTAAATGTTGCCTCGAATTGATCTTGAATCATTTTGTATGCCTTATTTTCACTCATACCTGTTTTAAAATAAGTAGAGTTAAGAATTTCAAGGAAGATTTTTGGATCCACATTTGCCCCTCTGGCAAGAGTTATTCCCTCTGATAAGGCAAGAGCTAGCATTGTAATTTGTAGATTCATTGCAAGTTTTATCGCATGTGCTGTCCCATTTTCTCCCATATAGAAAACCTTGTTTGCTATTGTGTCAAAAAGATCTTTGCATTCATCAAATGTCTTCTTATTTCCTGATGCCATCATGACTAGGTCCCCGGAAATTGCTACATTTGGCCCTCCCATAACAGGAGTATCTAACATAGCCAAATTGTTTTCACGAAATTTTTCAAATATTTTTTTTGATTCTAGTGGATTGATTGTGCTCATATCACAAACTACTAGGCCATTGTGGTTTCCAAACACAATACCATCTTTCTCAAAAGATACTTGCTTTACTGCATCTGCATCTTTTACTACTGTGATTACAACATCTGACTTTAGGGCAACATCTTTTGGATGATCTACTATTTCTGCTCCCTTGTCTTGAAGATCTTTTGTTTTTTCTTTGGTTCTATTGTAGGCAACTATGCTATATCCTGATTTTAGCAAATGTAGGCCAACTGCTTTGCCTAACATCCCTGTTCCAATCAAACCAATTTTTTTCATTTTATTAACCAAGAATTTGGAAATCTTTAATGTCTTTCTTCATTTATTATTTCCCACTGATCATTACCAAATCTTGATGCTTCAAATTCCAACTGTCCTATTGTTTTGTCTCCTTTTCTTACCTTTGCATAATCAAATTTTTTCATTCGGAATACTCTCTCTGTTGGCTTGTATCCGCCTTCAATAACCTTGATTTTAAACCGCCTACTCGCTTTAATTATTAATTTTCGGGCAACCTGAACATCTCCTCTCCATGAAAACATTTCAAATTCTCCAAAATTTTTAGTCAATACAGAATACCCATACAGCCTTGCTTCAAATTTGTTATTCTTTGATTGCTCATTTAGCCATGTTATCACCTCTTCTCCATGACCTTTTTCAATTCCAAATGTTTCTGAATCTTTCATGTTTGAGACATTACAACAATTCAATAAATAATAATCATTTTCAATTTTTTGTTAAACTAAAATATGTATAATTTAATAAAAATTCATGATTACAATTGATTGTAGAGACGTAGAATCCATTAAAAATGAATTATTAGTCTATGTTTCAGACCAAGTCGCCGCAATTCCTACCTTAAAAAATCATGAGTTTGTTTTATCTGCCATCGAAGATGATGAAACCATTGACAAAGGAGTTGTAATAACCTCCATCAAAGAATTCTTGGAATCTATTGGAGAAAATCATAATTTTGCTGTAATCTCTACAAATGATATCGTTAGTATAAGGTCAATTTCCGGCAAAGAAATAGTCCGTGACCAACAACCACAACCGCAAATGTTTTCATGTACTCACTGTGGTTTTGTAACTCGATTTGAAGTAGAGCACAATGCACATATGAAAATTCATTATCTATGATCTTCTTTTAGAATTCTAAAAACTACTCTTTTTTTCATTTCGGGAAATTCTGATTTACTAGAAAAACTTAGGTGTGAAAAAGTTCTTTGATATTCTTTGATGTAACTTTGAGCTACTTCTATTCTTGAAAATTCAGTTCTTATCTGATTTTGTTTTAATTCTTTTCCATACACATCATAAATTGCAATTTCATATTTTTTTGGTTTAAAATAATACTGAGTGGTGAAAAACCATAATACTCCAAAAACAAATACAAAAAATCCGGTAATGATCTTCTCTCCAAATTCTCACATGTGTTGAATTTCAACAGGATCTTTATAAGGACTAACTACAATGGACATTTATGGA
>JASFUC010000170.1:0-3368 GCA_050050475.1 Nitrosopumilaceae archaeon | reverse complement strand
TGAAGGAAAAACTGCAGATGATTTAGTTGATGTGCTAAAAAAATTATCGAAACTAACAATTGAAAAAGAAGCAGAGCTAGTTGAAATTAATCCATTAGCGATTATGCAGGATGATTCATTGATGGCCCTTGATGGTAAGTTTGTAACAGATGATAACAGTAATTTTCGCCATCCAGAGATGGACAAATATCAAGAAAAATCTGAAATTGAAGAGAGGGCAGAAAAAAGTGGATTCTCTCTTGTTGAGCTTGATGGAGACATTGCAGTAGTTGGAAATGGAGCAGGCCTTGTAATGTCAACGTTAGATATGTTGTCAGATAATGGGGGCAAGCCAGCATGTTTTCTTGATGTCGGGGGCGGTGCAACAACTGAATCAGTTTATGAAGCACTGACTTTGATTAGCAAAATGAATAGAGTAAAAAAAATCCTAGTTAACTTGTATGGAGGAATTGTAAAGACTACAGTGGTAGCCGAAGCTTTCTTGAAGGCATATGAGGATGGATTGATTGACTTGCCAGTATTTTCAAGACTAAAGGGAACAGAGTCAGACAAGGCAAAAGAGATGCTCAAAGATTCTAGAACTAAAATTTATGATTCAGTTGAAGATGCGATTAATGCAGCAGTCATGGGAGATGCAAATTGACTGAGATTTTTGATATTCTACAAGGCAATCCTGGAGATCCAGATTACAAGAAAAAAGGAGTAATCATTCAGGGAATTACAGGTGCTTATGGCTCACTTCATGCAAGAAATATGATGGCATACGGAACAAATGTTGTTGCAGGAGTCACACCTGGAAAGGGAGGTCAAAAGTTTGATGACAAGGTTCCAATTTACAATTCAGTCAAAGAGGCAGTAGAAGCCACGGGTGCAAAAATTTCAATTGTATATGTTCCTGCCAAGTTCTTTTTGGGAGCAGCAAAAGATGCACTCGAATCAGGAATCAAATTACTTGTTGCAATTCCAGAGCATGTTCCAGTAAGAGACACATTGGAGGTAATTGATCTTGCAAAACAAAAAGGTGCAATTATCATTGGACCTAACACTCCAGGAATAATGATTCCAGAGGTAATCAAGGTAGGAATCATGCCACCAACGCCATTCAAGCTAGGAAAAATCGCGGTATTATCAAAAAGTGGAACACTGCTTTATGAAATTTCAGATGCCCTAACCAAAGCAGGGTTTGGCCAATCAATTACAATTGGAATTGGTGGAGACCCAGTAAATGGAACAAGACTAGTTGATGCATTTGATATGGTAAAAGACATTCCAGATTTGGAGGGAATGGTAATTGTAGGAGAAATTGGCGGAGACTCTGAAGAAATCTTGGCTCAGAGAATTATCGATAGCAAATTTAACAAACCAACTGTTGCATACATTGCAGGACGTGCAGCCCCTAAAGAGAAGAGGATGGGACATGCTGGCGCCATAGTTATGGGAACGTATGGGTCTGCCGAATCCAAAGTATCCATGTTTAACAAGGCAAACATTCCTGTTGCAAAAAGACCAGCAGAAGTACCAGTATTGCTTGCCGGAAAAATGGAAAAATCCGATTAAATTAATAGTAAGAGATTGAGGAGAAACACAAATGCCAATAACTGATCCGGAAAAGAAACGAATTGCTCAAGGGACACGTCTTGTAATGAAGATTTGTTTTAATTGTAATGCAAGAAATGACATCAATGCCACCAGATGCCGTAAATGTCGAAACCCATATTTGAGATTAAAGAACAGAAATCTCGGCGTTAAAAAGTAGTTAGTTTAGTATTAATTGTTCTCGAAATTCAGAGATTTTAGATTTTATCTGACTTTGATACTTGGTTACAATTTGTTTTGCTTCTGATTCATCGTCAATCTCATTTAAACTCAGCTGGAGATCATCAGGTAGAAATTCATTCATTTGATATAGAATTTTTGCTTCCTCAATAGATTGACCTAAATTTTTTGCAGTTTCTAGTGCAAGAGTCATTCTGTCAATTATTGCATCGAATTCTTGCAATTGCATGAAGTTGTTTCAGATTTTTCAGGTAATAAAACTCTAGGTTATCATAATATCAAAAACTAAAGACAAAAAAACACCTTACATCGTAAATTCGTTGGACCGGTCGTCTAGTTTGGTTTGGATGACGCACTCACACTGCGTAAGGAGAAATCCCGCAAAGGTCGTGGGTTCAAATCCCATCCGGTCCACTTTATTACTTCAAAATCTGAAAATAGTTTTTTGAGGAGGATTCTTTATTTTAGTTCTCGACTTACATTTTTTCCATATGATCAGACATTGAAATTAACTGATTTTCCAATCTTTTAGAACTTGCAATGTAAAAATGGGCATAAAAATGACCATTATCTTCAAGACCTTTCGTGGTAATTCCATTATTATTCAAAAGGGAAATGGTCTGTTGTCTTTCATCTGAATCTGAGAATCGCCTTTGACGAATTGGATCTAAATCCGTTTTTACAAGAGAATAACCATAATAATCAAATGTCTGCTGGATTTTTTCCATATCAAACATTCTAAGAACTGAAAATGCAAAAATAGGCTTATCAATATTGGATTGAGAGTTATCGGTTTGTTGTTTTTTGATTAATTCAAAGAGATTTGAAAATGCCTTGTATCCAATATAGCCAATACACCCTGTTGCAATTATCATATCAAATGAAGGAATTTCTTTGAGTGGAAGACTGCCTGTTTCAAGATTTACACAAATTCCTTTTTTGCACAATTTTGCATCTTCGGAGAATCGTAATGCAGGTTCGGAGATATCTATCTGATAGAAATTCAGGTTATCGTTTGAGGGTAATTTTTCAAAAAAATTCTTTGTTTGTTCTATGTTTGGATTATTTTCTTTCAAAAAGAAGTCATCAAGATCTGCCATTTTCAAACCATACTTCATCAGTGCAGAATTAATCCCATATGAGCTTCCGATATCCAAAATATTGATTGGTCTTGATAGTTTTTTGACAAGATGCTCTGCTAATGACAAATACAATGGCTTTGTTTTATCTGGAATACGATAGTGTAATCTTTTCATTTCTGCAAGATAATCATTTGGAAATTTTTGGGTGTAAATATCTGTAAAATCTTTTTTTACGACTAATTCATCCATATTGGAGAAAAGTTATCAATCCACCTGTTATAAAACCACCTATTGAATTACAAAAAGCCTATTGAAAAAATTGCAAAAATCCAGCTTTCTTTATTTTTCTAGCCAAGGTAAATTTTTCACAATCAAAGATAGACAAGATATTTTTTACCTGAAAGTGGACAAACTCAGTTATCCTCCTTAGACCATAAATTCTCACTATGTCGTGCCAGCATCCATAGTTCCTTTGTAAATGGAGAGTTTCAGAAAGAGGAATGAAACGAA
>JASFUC010000169.1:0-3422 GCA_050050475.1 Nitrosopumilaceae archaeon | reverse complement strand
TTTGAATTCATTGGTGATTTGCCATCTTTTGAATGGACCCTCAAATTGTTTTGCAGAGATTTTCTCGTTTCTGATGAATTCTGTTGTTTCACAATCCCATTCTAAGCGTTTACCACTAAAATCACCAATTACTCTAAAGGTTGTTCCTACACCCATTCCATCTTTGATATCCATTGGAACTACAGTCATTCCAACAGAATCATTTTTGATTTGATCAGATACATGCTCTGGTCTTGCAAAATATGTAAAAACATTCTCTACTGGTGTTTTAATATCGATTGATTTGCTTACGACAGTCAACGAATCTGTTTCTTGCCAATTAGGATTTAAAGGTTTTGAAGATTTTCCATAAGAAATTGATTAACACTATATTCCTCCCATAGTATCAATTACTTAAATGACAAAAATGCGATCAATATTCATAATAATTTTAACCGTAACGTTTGTGCCTATTTTTTCTGATGCTCATGGACATTCAATGTTTAATTCTGCCGAAGAAATCTTAGGTGGTTATAGAGTTCAGGTTGCCACGTTACCGGAATTTCCACAGATTGGTGAAACTTCACAAATTTTGTTTAGGGTGACTGATTTAGATTATGAGGAAGTTGATGGTTTTACCTTAGGAGCCAGATTTTTTTACAATGAACAACAAATTGATGCAATTCCTCCAAAATTTTACCAAGGTGGACATACTGAAATAGATTACATATGGAAAAATTCTGGAAACCATGTTGTAAGGGTTGACCTTTACGATATGGATGGAAACCCGGGCATTCTAACTTATACATTTAACATGGGAACTCAGAGTCCATTTGGTTATATTTTCTTCATAGCAATTACAATAGGTGCAATGTCATTAGGAGTAGTTGTAACTTACATCTATTTCCCCGAGAAATTAAAATTCAAGTCTAAGTCCTAGTCTCAATAGCTGTTTTTGATATTTTAAATGCAAATAATGTAGTTAGTAACACCATTGCAAACAAAAGGATGCCAACACCCAAGTGAATTGCAACAAGAACTGCATGAAGTTTTAGATCAATAACTATTGCACCCAAAGTGATTTGTGTGACTACTAATGCACCTGCAAAGGTACTTGTGAATTTAATTTTTCGACCTGCACTTTTATTTAGCCAGCTAGCTACTGCTGTTGCAAGAACAAGTGTTCCAGTAGTTGCGGCAACTAGTCTATGAGTCCATTCAATAAGATACTCTTCATCAGGCATTACCCCATTTGGACATAAAGGCCATTCAGGACATGTCAGCCCAAGTCCGGCTGCAGAAACATATCCTCCTACAAACATTAGAGAATAAAGGACTACAAGAGTCGAAAGAGCAAGATATTGAATTGCCAATTCTATTCTACAATAAAGGAGCCTTGCATGCCAAGTGCTGCATGGCCAGGAACTAGACATATGTAATAATATGTTCCGGGAGCCCCAGCTGTAAAGGTAGCGCTTCCAGATTCACCAGGCTTTAATGGTGCAGTTGCTGAACCTATATCAGAGCCCCACAAGGGATTACCAAAATCATCAGGAGATGCAGCGATTCCAAATGCATGGAATCCCTTTCCTTTGTTCGTAGCAGTAAATGTTACCTCATCACCAGAGTTTACAACAAAGTCTGGATTGTGTCCAGGCTCTCCGGTTAATGCGTTAAATGCTAAATCACTGAATCCATCTTCAGACTCTACAAAATCAACTGTGAAATCATGACTTACACCAGTTGGAGCAGCAGCTTCGGCAGAACCTGTGGATTCTCCAACTACAATTTGTCCTTCCATTCCCAATTCTCTATGTCCAGGAACGGTACAAATGTAATAATAGATTCCTTCTTCACTTGGAACAAAATCTACAGTTCCCCCGTCTCCATTTTTCAGTGGATTTGAGGCAGATCCTACTTCAGTTCCAGGAATGATTCCTGAAAATCCTTCAGGATCTTTGGTAATCCCAAATGCATGGAATGATTTACCGTCGTTAGTTACAGAGATATTAATTTCATCACCTACATTTGCTTCAATTGTTGGATTATGACCTTCCTCTCCTGTTAATGCATTAAATGCTAAATCGCTGAATCCATCTTCTGACTCGATAAAGTTTAACGTAACTGGAACATGTACTCCTGTAAAAGCTGCTTGAACGTCATGCTCAGTTGTTTCACTCATCATTCCTACAACTGGAGCAGGAGATGAGATCCAGTAATCCCACATACCAAAGAATATTGCACCGCCTACAATACAAATTCCAAGCATAATAGCCATCATTTTTCCTGTTCTTGCAGGAGTTGTTCGATATACGTTCTCAGTTTCGCTCAATCTTCAATATCTCCTAATGGTGTGGGTTTTTAGCTTCAAATGGATAGTAGTATTTTCCGCCAAGTCCGAATGGGTCATGAATATCTGCTGGTTTGCCTTTGGCAGAACTGTGAATTAGGTTTATCAAGAAAATAATCATACTTACTCCAATTATCATTGCGCCAATGGATGCTATTTGGTTCATTACAATCCATTCTGGAATAGCAGGGTAATCAAATATTCTTCGTGGCATTCCATACAATCCAAGTACATGTTGAGTGAAGAATACCAAAATTGTTCCTATAAAGGCCATAACAAAATGTATCCTGCCCATATTTTCGTTATACAGTCTTCCAGTAACATAGGGGAACATGTAATAGATGAATCCTATTGTTCCAAATGCAATTGTACCCATCACAAACAGATGGAAGTGACCTACTACCCAGTAAGTATCGTGTGTTGTAAAGTCCAATGGCATGGCAGCATTTGCAACCCCTCCTGCACCTGCTGAGAAGAACAAGGCAATGCCTCCAATAGACCACATCATTGGAGTAAGGAATTTGATTCTACCATTCCACATGGTAGCAATAAAGTTGAAGACGTGCATTCCTGAAGCTGGTACTGCAGCCAAAGTTCCAATCATAAATACTGTTTTTTCTGTAAAGGTCATTCCTGTTGCATACATGTGATGTGCCCATGATGAAAAACTAACAATAGATAACAAAACAAAAGCAAAGATTCCAGATGACTTGCTGAATATTGGTTTTCTTGAGAATCTGGGAATAATTTCATACATCATTCCAATCGCGGGAATTACCAATACGTAGACTTCAGGATGAAATGTAAACCAAAATAGATGGGCATATGCAATTGGATCTCCACCCATAGCAGGGTTAAAGAATCCTGATACACCAAGTCTGTCGGTAAGAAGCATTAAGAGTGCCGCTGCAAATGTTGGAATTGCTACAAGTACAATTAATGAAGAAGAAAGGAACGACCAAGCCAATAATGGAACCTGACCAATTGACATGTCAGGATGTTTACATTTCAAAATAGTGACAATGAAATTGATTGCTCCTAGAACTGAAGAAATTCCTAAAATTTTAAGTCCAAAAATCCACATGTCTGCAGC
>JASFUC010000168.1:0-3424 GCA_050050475.1 Nitrosopumilaceae archaeon | reverse complement strand
GACCAAATCATAACTAGAAAAAAAGTGGTAAACTATGAGACAAGATTCCAAAATATTTGATGGGTTGAGACCATGATCTTTTTGTTAACAATTTACCAACCAGCAGCCACAAGAATTGATGTGCCCTATTTTGACCTACAATAATTTCATTTTTCATTAATCTGTTCTTTACAGAAAAAATTTGAATTAATGGAATTGAGCATAATTAAATTAGTTTGTTTTATTAAATTTAAGGAAGATTCCGGAATTTAGTTTTAAGAAGAGAAAAAAGCACTTACTTTTTTTAAAACATGCAATTTTTGAATAGTCTTTTTTAATTTGTAAAGTGTTAAATTTTATCTCTTTAAGTACAATAAGGGATTATTATTACTGGATTGAATACAGAGCAAAAAGAAAAGATTCATTGCGAATGTGGCATATGTGGTCACAGGTTTGCAATTGAATGTATAAAAAAAGAATGTAAATGTTGTTATAATTTTCACATCCGTTCTGGAGCAAGCTAAAGAAACTTTCAAAAATAATAAGAATGGCTGTCAAGTAAAAAACAAACAATGAAAATGTTCAAAGGTGTTATCATTGTAGATGGAATAGTCTTAGCTATAATGTTGGTATTAGTATCAATGAATAATTTCTCATAACCTTCCAAGCTCATGTGAAAAAAATTAATGCTAGTGTACCTATACCTGCAAGAATCAAAATCACTTGGCGTACTCCATTTTTTGGACTAGTCTTGACGTGTAAATGTGGAACTAGATCCGCCAGTCCTATATAGATAAAACTTGAAGCTGATAATGCCATTACATAAGGAACTGCTGTTTCAAATAAAGTTAGAAAAAAGAATGTTGGAATGGCTCCTATGATTGCAGTAGAGGCAGAAATTGAATTTAACAAAAATGCCTTTTTCCTTGGATATCCACTTTCCAAAAGTACTGCAAAGTCTGCAACTTCTTGAGGAATTTCATGAGCAATTATTGCAAGAGATGCAGCTATACCAAATGGAATGGAAACAAAAAATGAAACTGCTATGATAATTCCATCAACTGAGTTATGAAACGCATCCCCAACCACAATTAAGGGTCCGGCAACTCTGTGTTTGTCGCAATGTTGTTCATGGCAATGCCTGTATAGCATGGTTTTTTCTAGAATAAAAAAACCTACTAGTCCAAACAATACAGTAAGTAATGAATACGTAGTATCTAACCGTGATATGCTATTAGGAATAAGGCCCAAAAATGCACCAGCTAAAAGCGTTCCTACAGCATAGCTTACTAGGCAGGGAATGAGTACTTTACGGATTTTTTGTGGAAAAAGGAGGAAAATTGCCGCTATGCCTATTGCTCCGATGCTTCCAAGAATCGAAAAAAGAATGATTAAAGAAAATACCATATGATTTTATTCCTTGATTATAAAAGACGATGGTGTTTTCCATCCTCATGAATGCATTCATTTCCTAAGTGTTTGTGTCTTTTTTTATGATCTTTAAATTGTTCTTTAAATTCGTCGTACGAACAACTGCATACTCCCTCTATACAATTACATTCAGATTCCTCAGTCATAAATGAATAATTGGTTTGTTAGTATTAGAAGTTATTTTTATTTTTCATAATTGAATTTTTGTATGTTATTTTATAGTCAATTTAGAAACACAAAATCATTTGGTTGTGTTTATTGCAAAAATCCCATAAAATTGAATTATTAGTGTTTGTGATCTGTAATTATTAAAAATAGGAATACAGGTATTTCTTTAAATTTATTCAAACTAATTTTAGTCATATGATGAATAAAAGATGTTCATGCAGTTGTGGTTGTTTCAGAAAGATTTGGAATGTGAATTATGATATTTGTATTCATTGTTTATTGGACTTGCATCAAATTCATCTAAAGGAAATTGTGCAAAAATTGAACTTTGACAAGAACACTTCCAGAGAGTTAAAATCACTTTTGGAAATGTCAAGGGATCAATACGAGGGAGTAATGACAAGATGGAACGAGTTAACACAAATATCAAAATTCAATATAACTGATTCAGATGATTTTAAGGTGGGATTTACATTTGGGAAGATGGAAAGTAAATTTATTTCATGGTTTTATTCTATGTATGCTCGTTCAATGTCAGATGATGAATATATCAAATTTTGGGAGTTGGTAAAGGGTTTTTCAAAAAAATTAAACAATTCTTCTAACTAATTTGTGAAAATTGAAGTCGACTATAATCCCATGTTTACATAATAAAAGACAGATACTGCTGGCAGTTCTTAATTATTTTATTTGAAATTTTATGTTTATGATATCTTTGAATGGTGTCCACTACTTTACAATCATTATTGGACAATGAGAAAGAGGAGTCACCTTATTGGTGATACTTCCAAAAACAAACTTGTTTAATCCATTCCTACCATGAGAACCCATAATCATTAAATCAAAACCTGAAGAACTAGAAAGTTCAACAAGAGTCTTTGAAGTGGAAAGTGTTTTTACTACTTTCTTTGTCACTTGTACACCTTCTTTATTTGCATTTTCCTTTAGTTCTTTCATATCAGTAAGGGCTCTCTCTTTTAATTGAATTTCATCATAATCTACAAAAACTGGCTCAAAACTCATATCCGTATTATAGTCATCAGAAATAATTGCAAAAATATTATTATGACGATATGCCCTAATTGGACCAAGTAATTCCCCGTTTTCTACAAATAAAACTGGTGGAAGATCAGGTAAGTCAAATTCATTAATTTTTTCCATTTTTAAATAATGAATAAGATAAGATATTGAAAAAATACCTACAAGACCATTGCTTGGAAATCCTTCAAGCAATATGTTTTCCTGATTAATTTCAGTTTTTTCCAACAAATTTTTTTAGAAAAATTTGGATTAAAATAGGATCTTGGATTTTCAGTCTTAATAATCATAACAAATCCTAGGAAAACTTGTACGGAGTAACCTACTGAGAGATTGATTTGAAATCAAATTCAAATTTGAGAATTGACCACACATTGTTAAATTAGTTTAAGGTAACTTTGTCATGGCCATATCCAAAAAACCAGCAAAAAAATCTGAACCAGTAGCATTGTGGAAGTCAAGACTTACAGATATGGATAGGGTTTTTGACAACTTTCGAAGAGATTTAGAGAAATCTTTTGCAGCATTTCCTGAAATCTCTTTTCCTCGATTTCAAGGAATTCTGGAAACTTCATGTGACATTGTAGACGAGGTAAATCAATTAAGAGTCACTATGGATATGCCTGGAATTAAGAAAAACGAAATTGAAGTCAATGTAACTGACAATGCAATAGAAGTAACTGGAGAGCACAAAGAAGAAGAAAAGAAGAAGAACTACCTAAGAAAAGAACGACATCATATCTCCTATTATTAGACTATTCCATTGTCTGAAAAAGTTGTTCCAGGTAAAGTCAAAGCCAAACTGACA
>JASFUC010000167.1:0-3427 GCA_050050475.1 Nitrosopumilaceae archaeon | reverse complement strand
CACTTTAGTTATCTCAAATCTTTTTGATCTGTCAAGTATAGCAGTAATAGGCAGCTCTGGATTTTTACTTATTTTTGCTGCAGTGAATTTTACAAACTTTCGTTTACATAAAAAAACATTAAGCAAAAAATGGATCTCAATGATTGGTTTAATCGGGTGTATATCTGCCCTAGGTGTACTCGTATGGCAAACTACAATTACGTCTCCTGAGAATATTTGGATTTTTGTAATAATGGTAGGTGTGGCATTTGCAATTGAAGTAGCTTATAGGAAAATCTCAAAAAGAACTCATAAACGCCTTTCTTGATTTGTCATACATTTAAAATCCATTTTTTTGATTCAAACTAGCTCTATTTTTTGACAGGTATAGAAAAACTTGGATGCTGGCGTGATGTATGACAATTATTCGGGATTGATAACATTTAGAGTCATTGTGCTTACAACTCTTGATAGTTTTCTGATTGCAGAAACTGCCCTTTCAAATCCATCTTGATCATCTGTATGCACTTCAGCAATAACATCGTAGGCGCCAAAAGTAAGATATGCGTTCTTTACATCAGACATTTGTTTTAACTCTTCAACGATATACTCTTCTGCGCCAAGATCACAATTTAATAAAACGAAGCCGACGTGCATTACCTTATCTTGGATTGTCTACGATTTGGAAGTGTTTAAGTTTTACACTACCACTTGCTTCGGCCGCCATACCGATTTCTTCCGCCACCGCCGTATCTTTTTCTATCTCTGCCTCTATCATCGGAATCTCCTTTTCTATCAGACCTGCCATACCCTCCATAACGCGAGCCTCTAGAATAACTAGACCTTCCTCCACCACTACCACCATATCTTCTGGCTGGTATCTGACGTTTTAGTGGGTCTGGGATTGAAACTTCTATTCCCATTTCCTTATTCAGGTCTTTCAGGTCTGTTTTAATTTGACGTTTGATTAAATTCCAATCTCCTACAGATGAATAAGATACAAATGTTATTGCTTGGCCTTTTGCACCTGCTCTTGCAGTCCTTCCTATTCTGTGAAAGTATACCATATCTTGATTTGGAACATCATAATTAATCACAAGCTCTACTCTTGGAACATCTATTCCTCTGGAGGCAACATCTGTTGCTACAAGTATGTCTGCTTTACCTGATCTGAATTTTGCCATTGATTGCTCTCTTCTGTGCTGAGACATGTCTCCTTCAATTGCAACTGCATCAAATTTCTCTTGATGGAGAAACTTTGCCACATCTCTTGTTCTATATTTGGTTGAACAAAATACGATAACTTGGCCCTTTACTTTTTTAATGAAATCAATAAGATGATCAAATTTGTCTCTATCTTTGATTACCAAATATGATTGGTCAATTCCCTCTCCACTAAGATCATCTGCATCCAAAAGGAATTGTTTTGGGTTTTGGAGATATTCTTCAGAAAGTCTAAGAATCTCAGTTGGCATTGTAGCTGAAAACAAAGACATTGTTCTTTCTTCTGGTGTCAAATCTAAAATAAATTGAATGTCATCAATGAAACCCATGTCGAGCATTGTATCTGCCTCGTCTAACACTACATGTTCTACATCCTTTAATTCGATAGATCCTCGCTTAAGATGGTCAATTAATCTACCTGGAGTGGCAACAACAATTTCGACTCCTCTTTCCAAAGCATCCAGTTGAATTCCCATTCCTTGGCCCCCATACACAGTTGCAGTTTTTATCCCTGTGTACTTTCCGAATTTTTTTATCTCATCAGATATTTGCATGGCAAGTTCCCTTGTAGGGGCAATCACCATCCCTTGAATTCCTTTTTTCGGGGTGATTTGTTGCAGCATGGATAATGAAAATGCAGCTGTTTTTCCAGAACCCGTATGGGCTTGTCCTATAACGTCTCTCCCTGATAACAAGACAGGAATGCAAGCCACCTGGATTGGAAAAGCTTCTACGAATCCAAGCTCGTCTACTGCCTTTAAAATCTCATCTTTTAATCCTAAATCTTTAAACTCTGTCATTATTTTTCTTCTCTTAAGCAACGACGAAAAAGCTCATTGCCTACTCGTCATTATTCCGATAATTAACAAAGGGCAGTTTAGGTCTAATAAACGCTTGTTATTTTTTATGTTGCTAACTGTGCATCAATTACTCTTTTGAAAGACTCAAAGGGTTGGGCACCATTTATTTTTACAAATCCAATATCCTCATTACCAATAAAGAATCCTGGTGTTCCTGTAATGTCATAATCTCGTCCGTCTCTAAGATCTCCCTGCACTTCTTCAAGATATTTTCCAGTCTGTAGACATGAATCAAACTGTTCTTTTTCTAAATCAATATCAGTTGCATATTGACTAAAAGTTGCAATGGCAGAATTGCTGTCTAGTTTATTCCAGGAATTTTGTTTTTCAAATAAAGTGTCATGATACTCCCAGTATTTTCCTTGTTCGTTTGCACATTCTGCGGCAACCGCGGCAGGAAGCGCATTAGGATGAATACTTTGAATCGGAAAGTCTCTATAAACAAGATTCACCTTGCCTTCTGCTATATACTCTTCAATAATTGATGGAAGAGTTTGAACATGGAATCTTGCACAAAATGGACACTGAAAATCAGAAAATTCTACTATTGTAATTGGGGCATCTGGGTCTCCTCTCATTGGATCATCATCTAACGAAATTCTTACCGGCTGTGGTGCTTGCTGTGAGGCTGGTTGATTACCTTCGATTTTTGATTCTAAATTAGAAATAGCTTGTTGGAATTCTGACCTTGTTAGCATATCGGAATCAGTGCTTGAAAAATAAGATCCGGCAAAAAATGCTGCCACTGCTACAGCTGCAACAAGGGCCACAATCATTCCTGTTGGAATGGAATTTTTGTTTGGCGTTTGAGAATTATATGGTTGCTCAACTATTGGTTTTGGTTCATTGTTGTTACCATCTTCCGAGGCCTCTGAGTGTTTGTTTTGTAAATCTAAATTTTCTCCAGTAATTTCTGATTCTCCTCCTCCCTGTTCAAAATCATTGGTTGGTTTTTTTTCCTCGAAGCTCATTCAATTTTATAATCTTTTCATCTATACTTAATCCTATTGCCAAATTTTATTTGCACTTACGGGAGTGACAAATTTCAAAATTTTTTCAGCAGAGAAATTCAAAAATTTTGTAATTTTCACATGATACCATATGAGGGTTTTTCATAATTCTGCTCGGAATTCATATGGTTGGACGAATCTGATGAGATGCTTAATTGAACAAAATTCTGACCACTTTAACTACAGTCGTAGACTAGGGAACTGGTTTAGGGGTTATGTTAGAATAAAGAGCCAATGATGGGATCTGAACCCATGACCTTTCGCTTACAAGGCGAATGCTCTAGCCAGGCTGAGCTACATTGGCACGTTGTAAAATGCAAATTTGGATGGTTTAAAATGTTACCAGAGATCGAA
>JASFUC010000166.1:0-3473 GCA_050050475.1 Nitrosopumilaceae archaeon | reverse complement strand
TACCTTTACAGATTACAAGGCCCAAACCTGTTCCACCATGTTTTCTTGTATGAGAGGTATCAATTTGGTAGAATTTTTTGAAGATGTTAGATTGTTTTTCTTTTGGAATCCCAGGACCGTTATCTTGGACCGAAAATATCACGTTATTTTCTTTAATTTTTGCTTCAACAGAAATTTTTCCATCTTTTGAGGGTACAAAATCAACGGAGTTTCTTATTAAATTGTCTAAAACTTGTCTCAATCTTTGTTTGTCAGTTTTTAATATCAAATTCTTTGGACATTTTACAGTAAAATCAATTTCCTTATTTTTCATAAGATGGTTGTTGTTTTCTTTTAGTTCATCCATGAACTCATCTAGACTGAATTCTGTAATCAAAAATGACATTTTCTTCATATCTAATTTTTGGACATCAAGTAAATCACTGATCAAACGCTCCAACAAAGTAGCATTAGATTCAATTTTACCAATAAAATCAATCTGATCATTGTTTAGTGGGCCAAAGGTATCAATGTCTTTTAGCATTTCACAATAGCCCTTTATGGGCACCAAAGGAGTATTTAGCTCATGAGTCATCATAGATGAAAATTCTTCTTTTCTAAGTTCAGACTCTTTTACATTTTTCAAAGCATCAGAGAGTTTTTCCTCCAATATTTTTTGGTTGGTGATATCAGTCAGGATTGCAATGTATTGCTCAGGCTTTCCATCATCTCCTAAAAGGGGAGAAATGGTGGCCTTTGACCAATAATAAGAACCATCCTTGGCTTTGTTTTTTATATCCCCCTTCCAAGTTTTTCCTGCGGAAATTGTTTCCCACATATCTTTGAAAAATTGTTTATCATGATAATAGGAATTTACTATTCTTGGGTTTTGTCCTAAGAGTTCTTCTCTCGAAAATTTAGAAACTTTACAAAAATCATCGTTTACGTAAATGATTGAACCGGTGGTGTCAGTAATCAGGACATTTGCAGATTTATCTAGAGCCTCCTTGAAGTTAGAAAGATCCTCTTGCTGTTTTTTAATCAAATTCATGTTTTCTACAAGAGCTTTGTTAGAATCTTCAAGTTTTTTTGTCTGAACTTTAACTAGTCCTTTTAGATTATCTTGTGTAGATTTAACATAATGGAGTAGTTTTTCAAAACCATTAGTTAATTGATCAAGCTCATTGTTTGAAGAATCGGGTTTTTTATCTAGTTTTACATTGAAGTTACCTTTACGAATCTCGTTCATAGTTTTACTTAATTTCTTAATTGGAGACGAAATTGTTCTAGAGAAGAATATTGCAAGCAAAACAATTCCAGCAAGTAAGAGTGAGAAAACAGTCAACAATTTAAATTGTAAATCATAGATTGGAGAAAATACCTCTTCTAATTCAATCTCACCTACAATACACAAATTTCCATCTTCTAGTAATTTCAAAATTCCTAGAACCTCTTGTCCGTCTTTGTTGATGTATTGTTCAGAAATCAATTGTCCGGCAAAACACCTGTCAAGATAATGGGATTCAGCATTCCAATTTTGAGTAGAGTATTTTACAGTAGAATCACTCGTGATTTGACGAGAAACACTATCAACTAAAAATATTTTCTGACTAGTGTCTAAACCACTACTAAGATCTTGAGGATCTATTGCATTGAGAGATGTTTGTAATAATATTCGACCATAGTTGTTTCCTTTAAGATCTCGAAGATTTTCAGCAAAAGTAACAAAATTGTGACTGAATATTCGGTTTTTTTGCAATCCGCCAAAATAGTATTTGCTTTGATCAGCTTGGTCGGTAAGTTCATTCGGGATTTTATGACCAATGAATTCTCTTTGCGTACTGGCAAGAATATTTCCATCGATGTCAGTAAAGAGTATTGCATCAATAGAAGATCCTGTATCCGGATCACCAAAATTATCTAATTCATTTGATCTAGTTTCCACAAGCATCGCATCAATATGAATTTGAATTTTATCCAATGTAGATGGTTCATTGATTTTATTTGAATCAAGTTGAAGGGGTAAAAATGTGGACGCAAATAATTTTGTCTGCGTTTGTCTGGTGTCAAAATAATGTTCAATATCAGAAATTTTAGAAACCATTGAAGAGTCAAGCGCTAATTCTTTTTGATTAACTAAATCATCCGAAATCTCAGAAATACTTATTCCCTCTAAGATGATTATTGGGATTAAAGCAATGAATAAGAAAAGGATTACCAGTTTATTGTTAAGATTCATTTTCTAAATTCCTTATTCTTAAAATTCTTACATTTTTTGATTGAAGTGAGTGGAGGAACAGGTTTTGATTATTTGAAAGAGAATTCAATTGGAATCAACGAAATTCAAGAAATTCTCAACTGGTGATTGCCGTTAATAGTTCATTGAGTTGTATTGGTTTTTTAAGACAACCCTGAATTCCCTCTTTCTTTAACAAATCATTAATTTGGCTAGTGGTAAATGCAGTTGCAGAAAATATTACTATTTTCTGGTCTTTTAGAATTCTTTCCCTTTCAAGGGTTTGAATAATATCTATTCCGCTCATTTCTGGCATGGAAATATCTAATAATACAACATCATACTTTTCTTCTTTAATACGTTCTAATCCATCTCTTGGATCGTTTGTTACAACATTTTCAAAGCCTTTTGCTTTGAGAAATTTTGATAACAAGCCAGTAATGTCTTGGTTATCATCAACTATGAGTACTTTCATGATGATAGTGATTAGTCTGTCATATATAGGAAAATGTTTGTTCAATTCCAACATTTTTCTGTAAATAATATTGCTCAAAAATGATTTTTTTTCCATTTTCATGTGATATTTGGATTAAATTATTTTTAGAAAAAAAATAAAAACTCACTTCAAAGACCAGAACCAGGGCCGGTGGTTTAGGGGTATAATGTCGCGTTCGCAACGCGAATGTCGGGGGTTCGATTCCCCCCCGGTCCATTTTATCCAGAAACTATTATACATTAACAAAAATTATGATTGTTATGGAGGTTTTTGATGGAAAAAAGGCCGCGCAAGAATACATGTCTAAACATACTTTGGCTTTCTCGACTCCAGAGTTGACATTGATGAGGTTTGCATTTTGGTTGGGAGACACGGTACCAGATCCCAAGGACAAAGAGAAGACAGTTCCAAGAATGATGACTTTTATGACTGAACAAGACTTTGCTCCAGTTTTGATTGACGATGATACTTATGTTCCAAGCGGAGCTGTGAAAAACAGTGGCGGCATGTATGGAAATCCACAAGCTGAGAATGTGCCAGAAGGAAAGTTTTGTTCTGAATGTGGAACCAAGTTGTCATCAACAGCAAAGTTTTGTCCAGAATGTGGGACGACTCAAGAATAATAAAATGATTTTATAATTTATTTCCGCATTTTGTGCAGAATTTTGCATTTGGTCTTAGTGGAGAACCACAAGAGGAACAACTATTTTCGCTAGGTGTTTGTCTTGGCATAAGAGCAGGATCAGGTGTTGGTAGCGTTCC
>JASFUC010000165.1:0-3476 GCA_050050475.1 Nitrosopumilaceae archaeon | reverse complement strand
AAAAGTAATTATTATTTCTTAATTTTCAATTTTTAAAGCCCTCGAAAAACAAACTCCCCATTATAGCATGGATTAAGATGACTTTTTGTGCGTAAAGCAGGAGGAAAATGAAAATCATGTAAGTTTTGCACACAATACAAATGCCTTAATGGTCATGGAGTCAAAACCATCATTGAAAACATCTACTTGCCAACCAGTAGGGACACTGCCTGTTAATTTAGGTCCGTTAAAATCAAAAACTGGATAACCAGTCAAAGATGTATTTTGCCATCCCCCTCCTGTAGCAATTTCTCCTTCTAAGCAGTTTGCGATAGCTGAACCTGCCTGACCTGACCCGATATTTGTTAATCCTGATTCCCTTTTAATTACAGTCAAATTTCCAGAACTTGCAGGTGTTATCCAATCGACTCCTGTTGTAGTGCTAGATAAAATCTGTCCATTAGTTCCTGGACTGTTTGATGAATCTAATAAGGCTCCATCAAGTTCTGTGTTTCCTGTAATTACTACGTTACCTGCAAGTGTGATTGTTAATGCGTATGCGGAAGTAACTGTAATTGCAATTAGAATTGTAAAAAGAACTAGATATGGTGTTTTTGTAAAATTTGTCAACCAAATACTCATTTATGGCATAAATTTAGTATAGGTTAGTTTTAAGTATACTCATATGGTATTAGATTGTTAGAAGATTATCTTTGAATCTTTAACTGAGATTGAGCGATCGTGGTCTTTGAGGAATTTTACGTAGTGGTTTTTTTGACCTTTAAGAGTCACTTTAAAGACTCTTGGATGTTCCAGCATCCCTAGGATTTGAGAACAGTGTTAAGCAAGCCCTTTAAGTGGTTTTGATATGAGAATTGTATGAAAATCCTTAATGCATTAGAAGGGTATGGAGGTAAATTCACCGAATCACAAATAAATGAATTTCTCACCAAAAAACTAAATCTGCAATTGGGAACCGTGGACAAAAAAGGAGAACCAAACATTAATCCTGTCTGGTTTTTGCATGAAGGTGAAAAACTTTATGTTGCAACGCCAAAAAAATCAAAAAAAGCTCAAAACATATTACAAAACAACACAATTTATTTCTCAATTGATGATGAGACTTTTCCATACAAAGGTGTAAAAGGAAAAGGCGATGTTGATTTTCTTGAAAATCTTAAATCAAAGACCGATATTGCAGAAAAAATTATCATCAAATACATGGGAAACCTAGAAAACGATATTGGAAAATTCATTCTAAATCAAATAAAGGAAGGAAATCAAGCAATTCTTGAGATTACTCCAAAATATTATTCGGCATGGTCATTTGAGTCCTAAGTGCATTCCCAAAAAATAATTCCGAAAAACAGGCAGTCATTTCTTAAAATTCACTATAATTAATATTCAAGATGTTTGATGTGACAATTCTTGGATTCAATTAGCGGTAAACGAACGATTCTTCTTTTAGTAACTGGTGTAGGGTTAGTACTTTTTTGGCGAGGAATTTGGGAAACATCTTCAAAACTATTTTCCGAAGAGATTAGCTTAGTTCTCGGATTAATTATTTTAGTGTCTGTTGCTCTTTATGAAAGAAGGCAAATTTTTCAATTTTTTGGCGGTGGAAGATAGCACCTATTCAAATTTGAGGAGAATTTAATATTTTTAGTACAACTAGCTAAATAAGAAATAGGGCGGGAGATTTTGTTTCCTTTTTACATCACCTCACTTGAAGATAACGCATAATTTGCATATTAGATTTGAGATACAATCAGCTAAATGATGATATTATTCAACATTTTCTCAGAAAATAATTTCATCGGATTCAGATGCTAAAAATTCAAATTAGATAAAAAATTGATAGGGCAAAAGATTTCATTTAGATGATTGTCTCAAATTGGTTAAATCTAAAATTCCCCTATATCATACATGAATAAAAAAATGATAGTAGGCATTGCAATTGCCTCAGTAGTAATAGCCTCAATGGGTGTAATTACTTTGATGAAAACTACGCTAGGAGATGAATCAACAGAATTGCCTGGAGAAGAGAGAATAGAAAAAACACTGAATCTTCAAGAGGAAAACGAACAAAGTGAATCAGCAGAATTTGAAGCCAATGAATATGGAGAAAAATGATCATGCAAACGTTACAGACAGAACTACAAAGAAATAGAAATCAAGCAGAGGAAAAGAAAAAATCAGGGATCACAAAAGGATGTCAATATGTTTTAAGTAGAAATCAATATTCCATTTTGAAATGGGAAGATGTTGCAGGATTGTTTTGAAATATTGCCGAGGCAGAAATATAGAAATGACTAAAAATCCCACAATCCTTTTGAAAAAAACATTTGCAATCCTAGCTGCAAAAATAAAACATCCCAAAAAACATTCCATATCATTTGATAAAGAATTGTTAGAGGTTTACAAATAGACGGAAGTGGTGGAGAAAAATGATGCAAACAGTACAAACAGAACTACACCTAAAAGATACCTGTAAAAAAATCCTAGATCTTGATACAAAAATTAGATTTGTAGGCGCGATTAATGAACGAGGAAGACTAATCACAGGTGCAGTTAAAGAAAAATTAGAATTTCTTGTTGGGGGAAAAAAGGACCGTGAAATGTTATTCATGGAAGTTGCACTACATACAAGAATGAGACAAGAGTTTGACCATTGTCTTGGTTTGGTAGATTTTTGTTTGACTCATAGAGAAAATATAGTGATCATTACCCTGCCAATTAGAAGCGAAATACTATATGTTTCAGCTGAAAAAGGTCTTGAATTGAGCAAGATTCCATTTGAAATACAGAAAATTTTAAAAAATTCTGATTGAAAAGGACTTAGTTTCCTTTTTTTTAAAATCATGGCGTATTAGGAAATCTATCTTCAATCCATCCCAATGGTTCTGTAAATCGCCTGATCCTATTTTCAACAATGTTTTCATTGTAAGGGATATTCAACTCTTCAAAAACCAGTTGAAGTCCTAGAGTAATACCAATACCCCCCACAAATACGATAATTATGAAAATTACCATTCTTAGAATCGGTTTCAATACCAAATTTAGAATCATTAGTCTAAAAAATAATTTGAAATTATCCTTGCTATTTACCTAAATAGGCTGTCGTAATGTTTAAAGAAATTTCATTTATCAAAATTAACGAGAAAAACGAATAAGAAAAATAACTATTTGTTGTTTTTACGATACGGAATTGAAATACATTTACTACAGATAAAACCTGGATCGGTAAGAAGATTAATACTAACTTGCAAATTATCTCTTGATTTACAGCACATACAAAATCTTTCTTTTAATATTTTCTTTTTGCCCACCTTTTAGATTCCGCTCTTTATTGATATAAAGAAAAAAATCCCCCGTTTTACATACAAAAACTCACCCTAATCCAGATCATAATGAGGAGTAGGGTTTGTTGGAAATTTGTTATAACGTAGTTTTCAATAATTTCTCCAATGAAGAAAAAAGATGATTACAAAATGAAT
>JASFUC010000164.1:0-3487 GCA_050050475.1 Nitrosopumilaceae archaeon | reverse complement strand
CCTTTCCGCAATTTTTACACCATGATGCCATTCATTTTCACTTTATTTTTTTGCTTAAATCTGTCTTGTCTGTTCTCAGTTTTGAGAATAAATTACATAAAGAAATTAGATCCAGTTTAAATCCCATGCCAAAATGATGTTTATGGGGGTTTATATGAAAAATTCAAGTTTAACAAAAAAACAAAGCCAATCAAAAAAAGAAAAGACCCGTACAACTACATATCGTGTACCTGAAAAAATATTACAAGAGCTTGAATCTGAATCTTCAAGCAAAAAAATATCTCAAAATGTTCTAGTTAATCAAATTTTAGAAAAATACATTCGATGGGATGGATTCATCGAAAAAATCGGAATGGTTCATGTTCCCAAGGAGATCTTACAAAAATTAGGAGACGAAATGGATGCAAAAGAAATCAACACGATAGTTGATACTCTAAAATCGGTAATCAAAAACGATGTAATGTATATCAAAGGAAGATACGAACAAAAACCTTGCCTTGAGACTTTGGAGTACTATGTTCGTGCAACAGGTATGAATTCTGACCATAGAGTGGAAGGCCCCTTACATCACTTTATAATTCAGCATGACCTTGGAATGAAATGGTCGTTGTTTGTACAGCAAATGCTCTCCGAAATATTTCATGAATTTTTACCAGAAAAAAATATCAAAACTCAACCACAGATTCCACAGTAATATCGACGATTTCTTTAGGTGCGGATTTTGATGAACATGACTATTAGTAATAAAAATTAAATTTCAACCGTTTTACTGGTTGAAAACTATTTCTACTTTGACCTCGCCATTGTTAAAGTTGGTTTGGATTTCTTTTATTTTGCTTTTGTAAAGAAAGAATTTTTTCCCATCGCCGCTGATACTTCCAGACGTGTAGAGCATTTTGGCATCATGAAGAACCTGGATTCTTCTATATACCGTGCTTATTGGAATGTTGCCCTCTACTGAAATCTCCATTGCGGATTTTGGTTTTTCCATAATGGCATTGAGAATAGTTCTGCAGTATTTGTCAGAGACAATCTCTAAAAGATCGCTCTTAAGAGATTCTTCCTCTACATTGAAGGGGGATTGCAATACTTGCATAGAACAAGTATGGATTTTTTTGATATAACCAGTATGTTAACACTGCAAGACACTGTAAACATATTTCAAAATACTGTCCCAAATTTGATTATCAATTTTGGAAATCGGGAATATGTTGTTAAGTTAAGTATGGATAAATTGAACATGACCAAAGCCAAAAAACCAGTAAAAAAAACTGAACCATCTTCTTTATGGAAGTCAAGAGGCATGGATCTTGATAGGGTTTTTGAAAACTTTAGACAAGACTTAGATCCTTTACATCATTTCCTGAAATCTCCTTTCCTAGATTCCCAAAGATTCCAGAAACCTCATGCGATATTGTAGATGAGGGAAGGCAGTTACGAGTAACAATGGATATGCCTGGAATCAAGAAAACCAGATAAATGTCAATGTGACTGAAAATGCCATAGAAGTTACAGGAGAACATAAAGAGGAAGAGAAGAAGAAAAATTATCTTAGAAAAGAACGCCATCATATCTCCTATTATCAAACCATTCCATTAGCAGAAAAAGTAGTTCCAGGTAAAGTCAAAGCCAAACTGACAGATGGTGTTTTAGATGTTGTGCTTCCGAAATCAAAACCAACAAAACCATCACAGAAAAACTCAATCAAGGTTCAATAATTTCTATTTTTTTTCACACAAAGATGAATTGAAACATTTTACTTTAAAACTATTTTTTGTATGACAACTTGGTTACCTTTGTTAATCCTTTGATGGAGTTAAATTGAATCAAAAATTAAATCAATAACAATGCAAAAAATAAACCAGGCAAGGAAAATAGGGTTTGTTTTAGGTCCAATTCTTTTTGGATTGGTAATCATTTCCCCCATTGAAGGTTTAGATATCCTTCCCAAATTGGTTCTCGGAATTGCTCTATGGATGGCAAGTTGGTGGATAACTGAGGCCATTCCACTTTATGGAACTTCGCTAATTCCATTGGTACTATTTCCAATACTTGGAATAGAAAATGTTGAAAATGTTTTCTTGTCTTATGTAGATAAAATTGTGTTATTGTTTTTTGGAGGATTTTTACTTGCAAAGGCAATAGAGCTTTCAAATCTTCACAAACGTTTTGCATTAAATATTCTCAAAACATTTGGAACAAAACCAAAACATCTTGTTGGAGCTTTCATAATTGTAACTGCATCTCTTAGTGCCTGGCTTACCAATACTGCAACAACATTGCTTATCCTTCCGATTGCTATTGCAGTCATTGCTCATGTACAAGACTCTGATGAAAAATCTAGGTTTGGAACCTGTCTGATGCTTTGTGTGGTATATTCGGCTAGTCTTGGTGGACTGGCTACTTTGATTGGTACTCCTCCCAATGCACTTTTTGCATCCATGTCTGAATCATTGGCTGGAATTGAAGTCAGTTTTGTCCAATGGATGATTATCGGGGTACCTGTAAGCGCAATCTCTCTTCTTGTCTTATGGTTTTTCATGGTAAAATTTGCAAAATTGGGGAATCTGCCAATTGCAGGTACTCGAGAAATAATCGTCAATGAATTATCAAAGCTAGGAAAAATGATGCGTGATGAAAAAATAGTATCAATAATCTTTGCTTTAACTGCAATAGCTTGGATTAGTAGGGGGCTGCTATGGAAAGAATATTTTCCATTCATCGAAGATTACACTATTGTTCTAATTGCAGCTATTGCTCTTCTTGTCATCCCATCCTCTAGCAAGCATAGGCGTCTTTTAGATCTAAAGTCTACCAAAAAAATTCCATGGGGTGTTTTAGTTTTGATTGGTGGTGGTTTAGCATTGGCTGGAGGGTTTTCTGCATCTGGTTTGGATATGTGGATTGCTGATCAACTATCTTTTGTTGGTGGAATGTCCTTTGTTTTGATTATTTTAGTTGTAGTGGCAGTTACTATTTTTTCAGGTGAATTAATGAGTAATACGGCAGGGGCAGCTTTGTTAATGCCTGTAATGGCATCTCTTGCAACAACTATTGAGGTTAGCCCGATATTACTCATAGCTCCTGTAGCTATTGCAACAAGTTATGGATTTATCATGCCAGTTGGCACGCCTCCAAATGCTATTGTGATAGGAAGTGGTCATGTTACACCAAAAAATATGGCAAAATTTGGTCTTCCTTTCAATCTAATCTCTATTTTACTTCTTACTGTTTTGATGACTACACTTCTTCCATTAATTTGGGAATAAAAATTTCAAAACCCAATTGCGGTATCGAAGTTTTAGTTTGATGCCCTCTAACTCCAGTATGGGGAACCAAACTTTTAGTTAAGTCCCTTGAGGAGAATTTCTTGTCTGGTTAAAATCTCTAATTCCTGTAAGGGGAACTGAACTTTTGGTTAAGTCCCTTGAGGGGTTTTATCGATTGGTTCAAATCTCTAATTGATTCAAAAACGATTTGATTGAGG
>JASFUC010000163.1:0-3579 GCA_050050475.1 Nitrosopumilaceae archaeon | reverse complement strand
AAATACTACAATTTTTCCTTTTTTGTCAAAATTTCAATCGATTGAAGGTTTCCTTGTTATTGATGTTCACTTTTGATATTTGAAAATTAATTTAATTAGATAATTTGAATAAATAAATGGTATCTATGTTAAACAGATTCAAAAAAATCCTTGTTCCTTTAGACGGTTCTCCTAATTCTATACGGGGACTTAACGAGGCAATTTCCTTAGCACGGCTTGGAAAATCTCAGTTAATAGCGATTCATGTTTTGCCAATTTATCCTAAAAATTTGGTAGGAATGCTTGATTCCTACATTCGTTACCACAATAAATTGGTCCAGCAATTTCTTGACAATGCGAAAACTAGTGCAGCTCGTCAAGGGATAGACCTAAAACAACAAATTCTTTTTGGAAATGATACGGTAAAATCCATCACAAATTACGCAAACAGTTGCAAGTGTAACTTAATTGTTCTAGGATCAAAAGGAAAAGGAAGTCCAAGCACAAAATCTTTAGGGAGTGTTTCAAATGGCATAATTCAGAGTTCAAAAATCCCAGTCATGATTGTGAAATAATATGAAATAAAATGCATTTTGCTTCAGAACCAAAACGGATATCCAAATTAGAATATCGAATTGATCCAATACCTAATAGCGGAATGAGGGTACCTGTTGTGATTTATGCAAATCAAAGTCTAATTCAAAATATGATCCTCGATAGAACAATCGAATCAACAAGCAGTTTATCCATCTCACGTGGACCATGACTTGTCTGAATAATTTCTGCGATCAATTTTGCTGCCCGTATGTTGTTTCTTTGTGCGTCTTTTCCTCTGGATTGTCTAGTTCCTTCTTTAAGTAAAATTACTGGAACTCCTTCCGTAGTAGCTACATGAGACATGATTTGATAGAACGTCAGTTCGAATATTTATTGATAAAATACAATTATCATTTTTAATAAAAGAGACAAAACCAAAATTGAAAATCAAATAACACATTAAAATTGAAATTAAAGGAATGTTAATTGTGAATTTAGAACAATCTATAACAGATTTTGTTGATTCGAACCTCCATAGTATTCCCATTCAAAAAACTATTAGTGAAGCAGGGCAAAAAATGACAGAATTAGGCATTGATTGCCTACTTGTTTCAGAAAATGATGATATTACAGGGATTGTTACTCAAAGGGATATCATGAGCGTTTTTTCTAAAAAAATGGATGTTTCAAAAACTGTAGAATCGATATTGTCAAAACCTCTTATCACAATCTCAAATAATGCAAAAGTGTCCGAGGCATTACAAGCTATGAAGGAAAAAAACATTAGAAGATTAATTGTAAAAAAAGACAACAAGCCGATAGGCATTATCACGCAAAAAAAGATTTTTGGAAATCTTTCTAGCAAAGCATTTGAAATTCCAGAGTTGGAGTTGCCTGAAAAGATAAAATGTCCATATTGTCCATCATTATTTGAGAGAAAAGAAGCATTATCAAAACATATTGATCAAATCCACATCGGATATGGAGTTTTTCAAGGGAATTTCTCCAAAGTGAGAGACCTAGGAAGTGTCAGCTCTGTTGAACATTATCCAAAAACTATCAGAGAGTAGAACCTGGAAAATTTGAGATTATGATTGTGCTTTTTTAAATAACATTCATTTAACAATATCGACCGAATTACCAAAACATGTATTGAAGGAAAAATTGCAGATAGATTAATCGTGCTTTTTGTGTTCTTTTTCATGATTTAAAACTTCAAAAAAGGCATCCATGTTCTCTTACCAAGTGTACTTGCATTTGGGACAAGTGTATTTCACAAAATTAAAGAGAACATATCATTCTTTTAAAGATTGAAAACTCCTCTTCAAATGAAAAATACGCTCCAAATACGACTCCTAGAAGTTCATTTTTTGTTGATAAAGATACACTCTACTGGTATGAAATTTAAAGGAAAAAATCTTAAAACAGAATTTCTTTTTTGTTAATAATCATGGTTAAGGTATTAGTTATTGGAGGAGTAGCTGCTGGAACTACCGCTGCTTCCCAAGCAAAAAGATCAAAACCTGATGTAGATGTTACTTTGGTTCAAGAAGAGTCTCATGTTTCTTATGGTTCGTGTGGAATGCCATATGTTTTTGAAAAATTAGTTCCAAGTTTTGATGACTTGATCGTGAGATCAGCAAATGAATTTAAAGAAAAATACGGAATCAAAGTTTTTACAAATACTAAAGCCATTAAAATCTCGCCACCAGAAAAAAAGGTTACCTGCATTAACACACAAACAAATGAAGAATTGGTTTTTGAGTATGATAAATTAATAATTGCTACTGGTGCCAGATCTATTCAGCCGCCAATAAAGGGAATAGACCAAAAGAATGTATTTTCTTTAAGAACACTAACTGATGGAAAAAATCTATACAAATCAATTCCAAATGCTAAATCTTGTGTAATTATTGGCGCAGGACTTGTAGGTTTAGAAATGGCTGAAGCTTTCAAAAATCAGGGATTAGACGTAACAGTAATCGAAATGGATACTCGAATTTTATCTAGAATGGTAAATGAAAATCTTTCCGAAATTGTCTCAAATCATATTGTTCAGAAAGGTGTCGTTCTAAAATTAGATGAGCAAGTAATGGAGATCTCAACAGATAAAGAAGACCAAAAGATTGTGACCACAAAAAATTTCACCATCAAAACAGATTTTGTTTTAGTCGGGGTGGGAGTAAGACCAAACAGTGAATTGGCACAAGAGGCAGGCATTGATCAAGGAATTGCAAAAGCCATCAAGGTTGATTCCAAGATGAGAACAAATCTTGCTGACATTTATGCAGTTGGGGATTGTGCTACTGCAAGAAATTATGTGACTGACAAGGACTCCTATTTGCCTCTTGGAACAACAGCAAATAAGCAAGGAAGAATTGCAGGAAGGAATTGTGTTGAAAACGACCTTTATTCCTTTGAAGGTATTGCAGCAAGTGCCATCACAAAAGTATTTGATTTATTGGTTGGAAGTACTGGGCTTAGTCTTAAAGATGCACAAAACGAAGATTTTGAGGCCGTAGAGAATATGATAGAGGGACACACCAGGGCCAAATATTACCCTGATGGAAAAAAAATATGGATTAATCTGGTTGCAGATAAATCAACTCATAGAATTTTAGGGGCACAGATTGTCGGAGAGGAATTTGTAAAGGGGAGGATTGATCAAATTGCCTTGGCATTATTTTTGAAGGCAAAGGTAGAAGATTTGATTCATTATGATTGGTGTTATGTACCTCCCGTCTCTCCAGTAATAGATCCTTTGAATATCGCAGCATCCCAATTAGAAAAAAAATTGAATTGATCAGAAATTATTTTTAAGATTTTTTCGAATTATACCATCAAATTAGAAAACAAACTCGAATCTCTTTTCTTTAAATGATGGGTTGATTTTGCCCATTATTGGTATGGGAGTACTACAAAAATTGCATTGGTTTCTCTCATCAAGATTCCACTCTAAAATATCAAAGTTATAGCGCCTAACTACGATTTTTTTGCATTTGTGGCAGTATGTGTGCTCTAAAGGATGACCTGGAACATTTCCCACATATGCATACCGTAATC
>JASFUC010000162.1:0-3591 GCA_050050475.1 Nitrosopumilaceae archaeon | reverse complement strand
GCCATTTTTTGAAAATATCGCCAATTTGGAACAACTTCCACCAAAAGGAGCCTTTGCAATTGCACTTCCAATGAAGATAAAAAATGGAAGTGGAGCACCGTTACGATTAGTTGCAATTAAACCAAAATCAGATTAAAAATTTTGAAATCTACGATTTCAATGGTAATATTTTGATTTATTTTTTTGTAGATGTTGCATATATTAAAAATCATTTTCCAAGATTTTTCTCTAGTCATAAATCATATTTTTATTTGGATACAAACCAGTAATTTCATGATCGAAAAAGAAGATGCAAAAAAAGTAGCAGAATCCCTTGGAAATAACCTGATTGGAGTATCACATGATGAGAAAAACTTTGTCAAGTTGCCTGATAGCTTTTGGGGATACTTTGCCCGTGGCCATCACAAGAGAAGTGCATTTGGAGTAATTGTAACTTATTCGGAAAATGAAGGAGACGTTGATGATTTGATCAAAATGTACGAGGATTGGGTTTCAAAAAACAAAAAGCCAGAGTCTGAATAGCTATTTTGTCTCCTTGAGTAGTTTGCGGTAGCCTTCACACTCTTTGCAGACAGGTTTTCCAACGTATTTTTTGTTGCCGTCTTTGATTTTCAGAGTTGCCTTGTTTACCTTACATATACAGCAGTCAGCCATGTATAGATTCCTGCATGCTGCAACTAATAAAATTTGGCAAATCGGTCAACAAGAGATAAATTCATTGGAGAGAAGTTAGAGGTAGTTGTATACTTGTGATTTTTGCGGATCTGCATTTGGTGACAGGATTTGTTATTTTTGCGATAAGAGTTGCTGTACTAACTGTATGACCGATGACAGGACTCGCTGCAAGCAGTGCTATATCCACAAAAAAAGACTTGGATGGAAAAAACTACTAAAGCGCAACAAGATATTGCTTATCTTTGTTGGGTTTTTGTGGCTGTACGCTGTATTTCCAGGTCCATTTTTCCCAGGACTGGATCCAATGTTTTATACGATTTCAGTTGTTGCATTGCTTTTGATAATGATTCCAATTTGCTTTGCGTTGTTTTTTTGGTCACTCAATCCCCCAAAGTCAGACGTTAGAAAGAGAAAAGATTAGAAAAACTATACAGTTTTTAAAAATATTTGATTTGGTATTTATCCAATGTCATCTAACAATCAGAGAACCGAGATTTTCAATGGGATTCACTAGTTTAGATCTTATCAATTCTCAGAATCATTAATACACTAAAAAAAAGAGGCTTTGTCATTGAATCGAAAGAGCATACTGACAGGGATTTTTTTTACTATTTTTGGATTTACTTTATTTTTCAATCAAGCCTCAGCTCAATGGACTGATTACAATCAGCATGACCCAGGAGTTACATCTGCTGCAATACCATCATGGATTAAAAACACAGCATCATGGTGGGCAACTGATCTAATTTCAGAGACAGAGTTTTTGCGGGCAATAGAATATCTAATCGATAATGACATAATCAGAGTCAATGCCGTGCCAGCCAACGACATTCCAGATATTACTGCTACATACACACTGCCTGAAAGTCGCCAGGAAGAATTTGTCCAAGTTGAAGGAAGTTTTGATATCAAGCATACTGGTCCATTAACATTATTTATCACACAGCCAGACCAAACACAATTTACATTAACAACAATTTCTCGAGACGGAGCATTTTCAGCTACAATGGAGCTAAATCCAGAATCTCAAATTGGAACATACATAGTCTATGCGGAAATTGAAGGAGACTTGCATTTGGTCCAAGCCTTCGAGGTAAAAGACAGTAATGCAAGCAAGGTACCTGTTTGGATAAAAAACAATGCACAGTGGTGGTCAGAAAACAAAATTACTGACTCGGATTTTGTAAAGGGAATTGAATTTCTAGTTTCAAACAAAATAATTAAAGTAGCAACCCTTGAAAAGCCAACGCCAACAGGTCCAGGACTAACTCAGGAAAAGTGTTCTGGTAATGCAAGATGTTTTTCAGGTCAAGTAACTCAAGTAGTTGATGGCGACACCATCAGAGTAAATGAGCATCCAATCAGATTTGCACTAGCTTCTGCCCCTGAACTAAAAGATATTGGAGGATACGAGGCACAAGACTTTATGGACGATATTTGTCCTGTGGGTTCAAAAGCTCTAGTTGATGAAGATGACGGACAAACTGAAGGAAGCTATGGAAGAATTGTTGCAGTAATTTACTGCAATGGCATGAATCTCAATGAAGAATTACTTGATGCAAATCTTGGTCATTTAGAGTCAGAGTTTTGTAGAGGTAGCGAGTTTGCATCAACTGAATGGGCAATAAAACACGGATGCAAAAGTAATGACTCTCAATTAAGCATAGAAGTTACAGAGTCTGATTGCGACCCATCATATCCCGATGTTTGTATTCCCTCACCTCCACCAGATTTGGATTGTAGTGATATTGAGTACAGAGACTTTGAAGTGATACAACCAGACCCCCATAGATTTGATGGAAACTATGACGGGATTGGTTGTGAAAGTTGACTCAGAAAAATTCTGAGCCATATCTTTGAGTAAAAATCAAAAAGATTCCCGAGTATTTTCCTCGCAAATTATGTGAATCTCACCGTTAGGATGAAAGCAATTATCCCCAGTAAGGTAATGGTTTGTAGTATCCTCAGATTTAAAACACTCCGGAGAGCAGTCGCAGGCCGGCACCATTTTTCTCAAAACTATTCATCTCATAACTTATTTAAGGAAATTCAACTTTTCCTATGGAGAAATGTAGTATGATATGAAATTATTCTATGGGTAGTTTGATTGTAAAGACTTTGGGGGCATTTTTAGCAAAAACTATTCCCTTATGGTTTTGTATAATGTTTTTGCAGCTTATCAGACCCAGGCCAGTACCTTTTTGTTTTGTTGTAGTCATTGATTCAAATAAGCTAGGCAAAATTTCTTCAGGTATTTCTTTTCCAGAATCAAAAATTTCAATTATTGCATGTTGTGGTTCTTTACTGGTCTTTATCTGGATGGTTCCATCATTATCCCCAATTGATTGGACAGAGTTAACAAGTAGATTCACAAAGACAATCTGAAGTTGATCTCGATCTCCATTTATGTCAACATCAGTGCCATTAATTTCAACTTTAATGCTCTTTGGAATAAAAACACAATCTAGTGCAGAAGAAATACAAGAAGACAAAGAAATATTTTCTTTTTTCAAAGGATGAATTCTAATAAAATCCAAAACTTCGTTTACCTGGTGAGAGATTCTTTCAAGATTTTTAGATGCCACGTCAAGTTTTTCTTGAATAGATTTATCGGAAATTTTGATATCAGGGTTGCTTTGTTTCATCAAGTTAATTGACATGTTAATGTTTGACAAAGGATTTCTAATATCATGGGCAACTCTGGATGTAACTTCTCCAAGCATTGTCATTTTTTCTTGTTGACTTTTTTCTTCTGATTTTTCTATCTTATTTTTCAAGTATTCAATTTCAGAAAGATCCTTTCCTGTAATCAAATATCCTTCCAAGTGTCCTTGCTCGTTATGTAATGCAGCACCAGACCAAACAGAAGGAAAACAAACACCGTCTTTTTTGATAACTTCTAGAGGCACTCCTGTT
>JASFUC010000161.1:0-3598 GCA_050050475.1 Nitrosopumilaceae archaeon | reverse complement strand
AACAAGTAAATTAAAATTAATTCTTTCAACTTCTGCTTCATGTTTTAATTTTTCAATTAAAGATGAAGGTAATCTGATTGAAACAGTTTTTGTTTTATCTTCCACTTTTTTCTTAGCTTAATACCTAGTATTTTATCTTGATCATATTCAGATCCTAATGGAGTTAATTTATTCTTAATTTTAGCAATTTTTATGAACCCTTGAAATAGAGAAGTTCAAATCCCCGAAAACACATTCTGTAAAATTTTGCAATTATTTTTTGGCAAGTATCAGAAACAATCTTTTACATATCATTTCAGACAATTATCTAGAAAAAAGTTAACCCGTTTCAAAGAAATCATAGTGAACTATAATAGTGAAAATCACCTAATTTAAGAAAATGAAAAAGAAAAAACTTGCTACAGTTTTTGCTGTTGTGGCAGCGGGAGTTTTAGGATTATCCCTTTTTGGACTTTCACCATTGTTTGCCTCAGCAGAATACAACCAACATTACGATATGCCTGAAATAATTGGAACAATTACTGCCAGTGATAATCACAAAGAGAACTTGGAAAAAGCTCAGATTTCATTTTCTGAAGCATCTGAAGTTGCACAAAGTGCAGTTGAAGAAGGGCAAGTAACTAGGGGTTATCTTGGAGTAGTCAATGGTTATCTGGTTTACAAATTCAAGGTAGTAGATTCACAAGAAAGCATCCACAAGGTAATTGTTGATGCAGGAGAAAAAAACACTCTTTACGTTTCTGAAGGCAAATCTTGGGACGACATAAAATATGGTCATGGTCACAAGTGGGCTCATCACAAAGAGATGATGGAAAAATTCTCAAAAATGTCTCCAGAAGAAATGACTCAGAAATTCACCCAATTCAAAGAGATGAAGCAAGCATTTGATGCAATATCTGATGAAGACAAACAGACAATAAAATCTCACTTTAAAGAAATGAAGAGTCAATTCCAGGATCTATCCAAAGAAGAAAAAGATGCAAAGAAAGCAGAATACAAAATAAAGATGGAAGCCTTTGCAGAAATGACTTTGGAGAAGAAAATACAACATCTACAAGAATTTGCAACAGAAATTAGAAACCAAAACTAACCCTTTTTTCTTTTTATTTTAAAATCTGATTGTCAAACCTATATGTAGAGATGCACCAAATGCTTCGGCCTTTAACAATCCAACTTGGTTTGGGGGCTTTGGTTGTCCTACCGACCTTGATGACGGCAAATTCCCATAGAACAAAAACCAAACAACTCTTTATTTTTTCATAAATTTCAGGCCTAAATGCGTCTCATTTTATCCCCAAAACAGTAGGCAAGTCCCCGAAAATATATTCTGTAAAATTTTGAGATTATTTTTGGATAGAATGAAAATTTTATTAGATCAGTGTATTCTCAATTAATTGGTACATCATAGTAGAAGAATTTTTAGAACAAATTGGAATCCTTACGCCAACACTGGTTATGGGACTAGGTTTAACAGTTGGAATGCAGCATGCATTTGAGCCAGATCATATAGCTGCAGTTAGCACACAAATTTCAAAATCAACATTTTCACAAAAATCCATAATTCAAACACTCAAGGAATCTTTTACCAAGTCATCTGTTATTGGAGTACTTTGGGGAGCAGGACACACTACAACCCTTGTTCTAATTGGCTTTTTGGTATATGTACTTGCAATCTCTATACAGAACCAAATTTTTTCTGGACTAGAGTTTGCAGTTGGAATAATGTTGACATTTTTGGGAATGACTACAATTCTGAATAAAAAATTCAGATTGCGACACAGGCATCCACATCAACACAAGGATGGAACAATACATTTTGATGAACACTCACACAGTGACTCAGAACATGACCACAACCATCGCTCGTACTATATTGGTCTAGTTCATGGTCTGGCAGGCAGTGGAAGCCTTGTGGTGTTTACTGCTGCAACTTTGGATAATGTGGGAATGGTTTTGGGATTTATCGGGATCTTTGGAATAGGTTCGATTATTGGGATGATTATGGTTGGAAGCCTCATGGGGATCCCACTTGTGTTTGCAAACAAAATCAAGACAATACAAAAGGCTTTCAGATATGCAGCTGGAGCATTCAGTTTGATAATTGGAACCAACATAATGTTTCAAATTGGAATATCTGGTCATCTGTTTGGATTGTGATTTTCATTCCTAAAGGAGTCCAATTTTGTGAACCCCTAAAATAGAGAAGTTCAAATCCCTGAAGGTTCGTTTTGTAAAACTTTGAAATTATTTTTAAAACAAGTCTTTGCATTTCAGACAATTTCATAAAACTAGTGCCAAAACCAGAAATTGGCAATCAAGTTTTTATTTTGCCATTGCACTATTGGTCATGTGAAGATAACTTTCTCATTAGCACTGGCTTTAGTTGCAATGCTCTCATTGATCTTTGCAATCTCCCCACAAGCGTTAGCAGAATCTGAGGACGGTTCTAAAACCTACAAAAAGTATTGGGTAATCTCCATAGGAGACAAATCAGGAACAATTGAGATAACTGATGACTCTGATATTGAACAGCTAAAGGAACAAGCAATCTCATATGAAGAGACAATTGCAGGCTATGAAAATGTAATCAAGGCTCGTCTCTCACAGGCAGTAAATGATTCAGGACAATACTTTCTGGTTTGGAAGGTGGTAACTCAATCAGGTGATGCAGAAGATTCCACCTACACCAAAAACATTGTAGATGCAGGAACTGGCGAACTTCTCACTTCAGTTACAAAGGAAGGAGGAGGATGCGGATACAAAAAATCAAGCACCACTAGTACTGGAGGACAAGCCTAGTAATTTTTTTTCAGGGGATATGAACACTAGAGATATTTTGTTTTATGCAGCAGCTGCAACTACTGCCATTGCTGGAATTATTCACCTTTCATTGGGAATCCCATCAAACAACATGAACTCTCAGATTCTGTTTGTTGTAGGTGGTGCCGCTCAGGTGTTTTGGGTTGTTCCTATGGTTAGAAAATGGGGACCTGTTTGGTATTCTGTAGGACTTGGAGGAACAATCGTCTTTATCATGATCTGGGCAATTACCAGAATTCCTGATAATTTCATCACTGGTAGGGGAGGAAGAATCAGTGACAATGGAATTCTAACCGAGGTCTTTCAGATTGCATTTGTTGCAATAGTTATTGCAATTTTGGTAATTGAAAGGAAAGCAAACAAAACGTAATTGTCTTTTGAACCCCTAAAATAGACAAGTTCAAAACCCCAAAAACACATTCTGTAAAATTTTGAAATTATTTTTTGAAAAATAAAATTGAAAAATTTTTGTGTAATTTTTACTAGCTACAGATAGTGAATATTAAATATCTTTGAGATTCGTAATGTTTGTGAATAAGGGCCAGCACGCAATTATTGTCTCTGGAATGTTAATTGCACTTTTGGCAGTTGCAATTCCCTTAAGTTCTGAATCTTTTGGAAAACCCGACAAGTGTTCTACTTGGCCTGATTGCCCTGGCCAAGGGGGAGACGGTGGCGGAAAAACACCTTTTGATTTTATCCTTTCCTTATCTCCTAATTCTATTTCAATTGAACAAGGAAGTTCAGATAATATCGAGGTGACAGTTTCACAACCCTC
>JASFUC010000160.1:0-3608 GCA_050050475.1 Nitrosopumilaceae archaeon | reverse complement strand
AAAACGGTTCAAGTCCAAAAAAGAATGAACTTTAGATACATGTGTTGCCAGTGGAACTTTTCATATGGTTAATTTGCAATAAACCTAGAACATGAATCTATTTTCATTCCAAAAACGGTTCAGGCCTCTATCGATTCAAACCTTTGGAAATTATTTTTTTATCTTTTCCACGAATTACTCTTAGTATGCCTAGTCCCATGATAATGTATCCAACTATGATTACAGCTATAAATGCAGCAGGAGCTTCAGATAGTCCACCTTCAGACATTGCCGATGCAACAAGTACCGATGTTCCCATCAATGCCCCTCCAGCAATAAGTATGGAAGTTAACAGTAACGAACGTTCCTTATAGCCAACTCCAAAGGACACAAAAAATAATATCATTGATGAGGTTCCAAATGTCCTACCTCTTTCTTCGGCAGTCATTGGCAGGAAACCTGTTTCACCTTGCCCAACCATGGCATCCAAAATATAGATCAACAATATGGCCATGCCAGCTACAACCATTATTTCTGCTGCTGCCTTTTTCATTCTAACCAAAATCGTTTCTAGTTTGTTCATTAGTGTTTCTACAAATTGGTATGCGTATTAGGACAATACGAAGCATATCTACGTCTTATTTCATTTTTAATTTAGTGGGCGGGATCAAAACTATTCGAAACTTTGAAATTATTTTTTTAAAAAAATCAATTAAAGAAAATTATATTCTACCTTTCATTTCGGACAATACTTTTTCGTGCAGTGCAAGAAAAGATTACAATAAACAAAAAAAACATGCAAGTCTTCCCAACTGTGAAATTTGCAGTAATCCTTAAAACAATCAATTTTGATTTGTGTCCATATAATAAAATGAAAATACAAAAAATTTCAAATTCATTAGTTGCATTATCGGCAATAATGTTGTTGCTTGCTGTTTCTGTTGGTTCAGCTTTTGCATATACATATGATGTAAGCGAAGAGCAACCTTGGAGTGATGATTCAACGACTACGTCAAATGTTGACTATGTTCAAGTTAGAGCATATGTTCCAGGATCAAACTATGTCACATACAAAACAGTTGCAATCTACTCAAGTACAACATCTAGCGGTGCAAATTCATTAGGTGATGTAGTGGGTTATACAAATAATATCTATGGAACCTCTCCTGCCTTTGTTGACCCATATGATGGTGCAAAATACTCTCTTGAATATCCAACTTACCAATTAATGAAAACTAGACTATACTCTGTTAATGATCAAAGATTGGCACTTGGAGATTATATGCAAACAGGAGCTATTGTTCATGAGTACATTTATGATTTAATCTACAAGAAATTCACTACCTTATCAGAACTAAATCCTAGCTGGACACATTTGGCTGATATGAATAACCACGGTCAAGTTATAGGAACCTCTGTTGAAGGAGGGTTTGCTTATGATTGTCAAAATGGAGAATCCATAATTAACATAGAAGGCTCTACATGGACAAAACCACAAAGGATTGATGATGAGGGTAATGTCTATGGTACATTCTCAAGTCCTGAAATGACAGAAACATACTTTATTGCTACACCTGACAGTGCAACCACAGAGATAACATGCTCGTTGATTAGAGATGATGTCTTTGAGCCTCTAGTTTTTGGCAATGGACTAAGCTTTGAAATGAGCGGAGATTATGCCTATGCAATAAGTGTGGCCGATTTTGATGGTCGTGGAGAAGCTGATATTTTGATTGACCACGGCGGCAAGGTGATCGTATACAAAGGTGAGAGAGATTTTGATAAAAAGACCAAGTATTATGGAGAATCATTTAGTACGATTTTTGATAATGAATTTCCAGATGTTATAATTCCCGCAGATATTACTGATGTGAACAATGACGGAATTGATGATAGTATTGTTACTGATTATTATACAACACAGATAAGCCTAGGAAAGGGAGATGGAACCTATTATTATGTCCCTCAAGTTCTAAACAAAGTTTCTAAATTTGCAGATATGAACAATGATGGATTTGCTGATATTATTACAGTAAATGGAGCTTTTGTTTCTGTGCAATATCAACAACCACCAACCAACCCCACACCAGTTGATCCTACACCTGAAGATACCACTCCACCAGTAATCACACTTTTAGGTTCTTCACCAATCGATGTTGAACTAAATTCTGTCTACAATGATGCAGGAGCAACTGCATCTGATGATGTAGACGGCAATGTTCCAGTAACCATAACAAATACAGTAAACACTACAGTTGTTGGAACATACATTGTAACCTATGATGCATCTGATTCTGCTGGAAATGCAGCTACACAGGTAACTAGAACTGTTAACGTAATTGATACCACAACTTCTGCTAATAACGATGGTGCTCCTTCCATTAGTCCTGATGCAGAAGAAGTGGAGTTTGAAGGAGAAATTGAAGAAATTCTAGGCACAAATAATTTTGTCATTGACGGCAAGATTGTATGGGTAGTCGAAGATACAATCTACCAAGTAAATGAAGACGTGTCAGTTGCAGTTGGATTGCCAGCTCAAGTAAAAGGAATGCAGAATCCTGACGGCCAAGTGATAGGAATTAGCGTAGAAATTAATTAAATTTCTATGAACCCCTGAACCCGATAAATTCAAATCCTCGAGAATAGATTTTGGCAATATTTTGAAATTATTTTTTTGAAAAAATGGGATCAATACCGTAGAATGAATATTCAAGAAATAACTAAATCTAATGTCATTGGCGGAGAAAGTGGTATAGGGTCTTCTAATGATTTCCAAACAAAACCCATTACATAATAGCTGTCCATCTTATCTGGATTCCACGATGTTGAAGGATTAATAATTTGAAATGGCCCCATTGTTCCCTGAAGCCAGGATAATGATACAACTCTGTCTGAATTGTCTTTAATTTGTACAAGATAAATAAATTCAGAGGTTTTATTGTAGGGGTTTACCAATTCTGAAGTTATCTGAATTTGCTTTAACCCTTTGATATTGTTGCTTATTTTATTTCCTTGTAAATCCTCCATTCTAAAATTTGAAGCTGTGACTTTTTCAGAGATTACTTTAAGGTTTCCTGTAAAAGCAGTCGATTTTAGAAAAAGAGTTTCAAATTTTGATGCTAAAGGAAGTGTGTAATCAAGATATTCTGCAGTGAGTTTCTCTCCATTTGAAGTCAAAAGAACATTTTGGCCTGACTCTACATTACTAAGAACAAAGGTTTTTTCAAAATATCCTTCATCTTTGCCTGTTTCATAAACTTGCAAAATCAACCCTTCAGGATAACTTTCCGAGTATACACGAACAAGGACGGAATCTATATGATCTGAAGATGTATTCATATCATAATCGTGGACAGTAACTGTCGCATTACTGGTTCCTTTGATTAATGGATAATTCAGTTTAGACCAATAAATCTCTCCTTTGGAAAAATTATCTTCTGATTGTGCAAAGATCATTCCAGGTAAAAACAAGACTAGTCCTAACAATATTAAGAAATTTTTCATTTAACAATACAGTGACTTTTTGAATCATAAGCAATTTTGATAAATACATTTGATTGTTAGAGTAATTTGGAATGGGCAATTTAACGTTAAATGAAATTTATCTTTCTACTGCCAACTAAATTCGC
>JASFUC010000159.1:0-3613 GCA_050050475.1 Nitrosopumilaceae archaeon | reverse complement strand
CATAAAATATTAGATACCCTTGAGATATCAGAAATTCCATTTACCGTTGAGCCTGCAAAACCAGGATTTGGTGATGTTAGCTCCAACATTTCATTTCTACTTGCCAAACATATGAAGAAAAGTCCTAAAGAAATTTCAATTACTTTATCTGAAAAATACTCTCAACTAAATCATACACTAGTTTCCAAAGTAGAATCGCATTCTTCAGGATATCTAAACTTCTTTGCGGATTGGGAAAAGCTTACTCAGCTAATTTTATCTGAATCAAATCTAGAAGAGTTTGGTTTTGTTGATTTGGGTAAAAACTCTACCATAGTTGTAGAGCATACCAGTGTTAATCCAAACAAAGCACTTCACATCGGCCATGTTCGAAATATTATTGTTGGAGATGTTATTTCTAGAATCCTCAAAAAGGCAAACTACAAAGTCAATGTGTTGAATTATGTTGATGATTCTGGACTTCAAGTGGCTGACATTTTAGTGGGGTTTAGGCATCTTGGATTTTCTCAAGAACCTCCTGAAGGCAAAAAATTTGATCACTATTGTGGAGATGATGTTTATGTGAAGACTACTGAAAAATACGAACAAAATTCTAACCTGGAAGACATAAGAAAAAATGTTCTCAAAGAACTTGAAAATGGGGATTCTGAAACTGCCCAATTTGCAGACAACATAACTGGAAGAGTTTTGGAAAGCCAACTGGAAACATGCTGGAATTTGGGAGTAACGTATGATTGTCTAAACTATGAATCCCAAATCATACGATCTGGTCTGTGGAGTAAAATCTTTGAGAAACTCAAGGATATGAAACTGGTAGAATTTGAGAATGAAGGGAAAAATTCAGGATGTTGGGTTATTCGTGGTGAAGGAAAAGAAGAAGACAAGGTCATAGTGAGAAGTAATGGTACTGCTACCTATATTGCAAAAGACATTCCCTATGCTGCATGGAAACTTGGATTGTTAGAGGATCCATTTAACTACAAAAAATATCAAAAACCTCAACCAAACTCACGAATACTCTGGCAAACAACTCTTAATTCTTCAAATGATCCAAAACAAAAATTTTCAGGTGACAAGGTAATCACAGTAATTGACTCTCGTCAAGCTAGATTACAAAAAATAATTACGACACTTATGGCCAAATTCAAATCCACATCTGATGCATATGTCCATATGGGATATGAATCAGTGACTCTGAGTCCAGAAACTGCAAGTACCTTGGGTCTTGATACAGAAGGAAAACAAGCTCAGATGTCTGGCAGAAAGGGTCTTTACGTTAATGCTGATTCTGTTTATGACTTGTTGAAGAAAAAAACTATTGAAGAGACTAGTAAACGCCATCCTGAAATGAATGAGTCCGATATCCAAAGCATAGCACACCAAATATCTGTTGGAACCTTACGTTATGAAATGATAAAACAAGACCTTGACAAAATAATCTCATTTGATCTAACTAAATCTTTAAGCTTGGAAGGCGATACTGCTCCTTACATACAATACACTCATGCAAGGGCTGCTCGCATAATTGAAAAATCCGGAGATTTTCCGTCAATTGAGGTTGATTTTTCTTTGTTAAAGGATCCAAACGAGTTAAACCTTGTAAAATTGATTGGTCTTTTCGATATGCAAGTAAGGGATTCTGCAAGTAACCTTTCTCCAAAAGTAATAGCAAGATATTGCCATGATTTGGCAGTTTCTTTCAATTCATTTTATGAGAATGTCAAAGTTTTAGATATCGACGATAAGAGTCTTGAAAAATCACGATTGTGTCTTGTTAATTCCTTTAAGATTACCATTGAACGGTCATTGAATTTATTGGGTATAATCGCACCTGATAAAATGTAATTCCAGAAAGGCCTGGCTTTTCAGCCAAGTATCTTTCTGGTGTTGGCGTGCAAACCATTTTTTGTTTTGTTTTGCCCCAGATAAACTTGCTTGACTGTATTTTTTTTAATCTTCTGACCATGAAATTTACCAAAAAATGTCTTGTTTAAAATAGTACAAATTTCGGTTAATCTTGTTTTGAGATTAATGACATTGCATTGCTCAGGTTAGTAAGAATGGTTGGTTCATTGGGGGTAGCTTCTAAGGCCTTGTAAAAATAATCAATACCTTCTTCAATATCTTCCAACATGCATAATGAAACCCCCATGTTTGATAATGCCTTGGTATGATTAGGATTTAATTTTAAAACCTCTTCATAACATTCAATTGCTTCAGTATGTTTTTCTAGTCTGGCTAATGCAACTCCTTTGTTGCAAAGTGAAGTAATGTTGTTGGGCTGAAGTTTTAACACTCTATCATAACATTCAACGGCTTCTTTTTGTTTTCCCATTTTTGCCAAGGTTAATCCTTTTTGGGATAATGCTCTTATGTCTTGAGAGTTTATTTTTAGAAGTTTATCATAACATGAAATGGATTCATTATTCTTTTCTAGAGCGGCAAGGGAAACAGCTTTGTTAAAAATAGTGTCAACATGTTTTGGATTAAATTGCAACAATCTATCATAACATGCAATTGCCTCTTCGTATTTTTCTAATTCTTCAAAGGCAACTCCGATATTATATATCGACTCAAAATCATCAGAATTAATTTCAACTTCTTTGCCCGTTTTATCTTGAATTTTTTCTAGAATTTCTAATGAAACATTTTTTCCATAAACTCTTTTTATCCGTTCTAAATTTATCTCCATCAATCCACTTGCCCCCAAGTGGATCAAATAGAGATCGCATTGGGTATTAAACATTTCATGCGTATATTCACTAAAATCAAAATTTTTAAAATGCCTTTAGGAGTTTAAACAAAAAATGGATTAATGGGTGTGCCCACAACCACAGGAACCATGATCATGACCATCTGATTCTTTTGGCATACATCTGGAACACTTGTCTGAGCCCATTGGGGAAAAGAAGCTAATTCCGCAAGATACACACTTCATATTTGCCATACAACTTTCCATTTGTTCCTGTATATAATGAATACTTGATATGATTAACTGCTAAGAGCATGCAAAAAGTCTTTTACGGTTTGCTGAGATGTTATACTCTTCATGTTTTCCGATAAGGAATTTAAAATATCTGGATAAGAGTCTCCAAACAAGTTTTTTAGGATATTTCTCAAATATTCTGGATTCTCAAAACAATCCTCTAGTGTGCAGCTATAGTCTTTTTGAAGCAAGGATACAACTTTATCGTATTCTTGAATTCCAAGTTCTAATAGAGTGTTTTTTAATGCTAATGTAATCATGGTCTTTTTCATTTGATTTTCTGAATCAAGTGATGGTGCACATAATTGATTTACCTTTTTTATTATCTCATCTACATCGATTGGTTCTTTGATAATTGCAGAGGGTCTTAATTTGTTAAGTGCAATTTGAGCATTTATTGTCATCTGGTTTGTGGTGATTATGACTATGGCATCAGGATTCATTTCACGAATTTTTGTAATGCCATAGATTCCATCATATACTGGCATGATGACATCCAAAAAGATCACATCAGGCTTTAGCTTTTGATATAGAAATGCAGCTTCTTGTCCGTTGTATCCTTTACCTGCCACTTCGATATTATTTGTCGAAAGGATTTCAGAGAATAAGGCAACTGTCTCCTTGTCA
>JASFUC010000158.1:0-3620 GCA_050050475.1 Nitrosopumilaceae archaeon | reverse complement strand
CGGATAGCTAGCAAAAATCTGGAGTTCATTTCTTTTGTCCCTACAGTTACTCGTAGACACCCCTCGTGTTTTCCAATCTTTCCTAATTTTCGAATAGAAATTCCCTGCTCAAATAATGCTGTAAATATTCTTTGGTAAGAACCATGAGCATCAAATAAGACAAAATTAGCCTCAGAATCGAACACCTCAAAGGCAGAATACTTCCGGAGTGTTTGGGTTATACGTTTTCTTTCTTCTTTGATAATTGCTACTGATTCTTTCATTTGTTTTGATTTTTCTAAAGCTAAAATCCCAGCCTCTATGGTTACTGTGCTTAGCGGGTACGGGTATTGTAAGACTCTATTGAAAGCTTCAGTAAATTGCTTGTTTGCAATAAAATATCCCAATCTTAGTCCTGCAAGGCCAAATGATTTTGAAAGTGTTTGAACTACAATTAGATTTGATTGTGTTTTTACCATACTTGACAAGGAGTATTTACTAAACTCGCCATATGCCTCATCAATTATTACCAGCCCATCAAATGACTTTACCAAATTTTGCAAATCAGTTTTTGAAAATTGAAATCCCGTAGGATTGTTTGGAGAGTCAAGATACAAAATATCTGCATTTTTTGATTGTTTTTTAAATTCAGTTACATCTAATTTCATGTCATTTGAGAATGGAAGTGAAATGATTGGTATGGAATATAATTTGCACCGTTCCTCAAAAAATCCAAAAGTTGGATTTGAAGTTAAAATTTTAGTTTTTTTTGTTGCAAAGTTTGATAAAATTAAATCCAGAATCTGATCAGAACCATTTCCAACACCAATCATAGAAGAAGGGATTTTGGTAAATTTTGATATTGCTTCAATTAGTCGTTCTACACCTCCTAGAGGATATTCTCTTACATCAGAGTTTTTCTTTGCACCTGAAATTAAGTCACCTTGGAATTGTCTTGATATAACATAATTTTCATTTGAATCAAGTTTTAGAGAATCTTTTTGTAATTCTGGTTTCACATATCCACCAATAGATAACAGATCTTTGATTTTTTTTTCATACCAACTTGTCTTCATTTCAATCTACCTCTTACTGCTTCATAGTGGTTTGGTAATCCCTCTGCTTTAGTAAGAACATCAAGATAGTTTGCAATCGCAAACAAGGATTTTCTATTTGCCCTAACCTGAGTGTCTATTTTCACAAAATCAAGTACTGAGAGAGATCCTCTGGTTTTTCCAAATCCGTTTGTAGGTAATATGTGGTTTGAGCCTAAAATATAGTCACTAGCTGACGAAGGAGTGTCATTTCCAAGTAAAATTAACCCAGGAGTGGTAATTTTTGATGCTAAATTTTGTGGCTTTTTTGTCATGATCTGTAGATGTTCTGGGGCAAGATCATTTGAAAGTTTAATCATGTCTGACTGATTCTTGCAAATGGCAATGAAACCATTCCTGCTAAGGCTCTTCTTAACAAATTCCGATCTTTTAATGGTCGGAATTAATTTTTCAATTGATTGATTAACAGACTTCGCTAATTTTTCTGAATTTGTGATAACGTAGCAAAAAGTATCACTGCTGTGCTCTGCTTGGGAAATCAAGTCGAGTGCAACATAATTAGGATTTGCAGAATCATCCGCAATAATTCCCAATTCTGTCGGACCTGCTAACATGTCAATTGCTGTAGTCTCGTTTACCATTGATTTAGCAATAGTCACAAAAGCACCACCCGGACCCACTATTTTTTCAACCTTCTTTATTGTCTTTGTTCCAAAGGACAAGGCCGCAATGGCCTGTGCCCCACCAACCTTGTAAATTTCATCTGCCCCACAAATATCTGCAGCAACCAAAGTCAAGTCATCAATTTTTCCATTTGAGTTCGGGGGCGAAACTATTACAATTCGTTTTACGCCAGCGACTTTTGCGGGAACTACAGACATGATAACAGAGCTGGGGTATTTAGCTAAACCTCCTGGTATGTAACATCCAACGTTTTGTAGTGGTGCAAATTTCTTAGAGATTTTTATTCCATTGTTGTTAACATTTACATTTTTTAGATTTTTCCTTATGGAGATTTCAGTTTTTTCTAATCTTTTTTTTGCAACCTTGATTGCATTAATCTCTTGTTTTGAAACATTAGAGTATGCGTTTTTGATTTCTTTTTTGGACACTTGTAAACTAGCTAATTTTACACCACTAAATTTTTTCTCAAAGATTTTGATTGCTAAATCTCCGTCTTTTTTCACTCTATTAATTATTGATTCTACAATTTTCTTGTTTTTTTGAGGCTGTTTTGGGATTGTTTTAGCTGCAAATTTTTCAATGTTAGTTACTTGAATTATTTTCATCAATTTTCTTCATCACGTTTAATCTCCTCAAGTTCTAAAATTTGACGTGGTTCATGAACTACAAGTCCTTGGGCAATTTTCCTTAACTTGGGAATTAGTTTGTGATATTCCTCTTTCTTGATAACAGTGTTTACTCCAAACCAGCCATCTTCACTTAGTGGACTAACCGTAGGTTTCTTGAGTGATGGCATCTGTTTTAGTAATTTTTTGAGATTGTTTTCTTCAACGTTAAGATAAATGTGCAAGTATTTTCTTCCGTGAACTGCACCTCTCATCAGAGTCACAATATCGAAGATCTTTTCACGTTTTTTTGGATCCTTAAGGGACTTTTTGTTAACTATTAGATGTGCAGTAGAAGTAAGGACTTCATCTACAATTTTTAATTTATTTTGTTTTAGAGTAGTTCCTGTTTCTGTTACATCCATTATTGCATCTACATCTTCAGGAGGTTTTGCCTCAGTTGCCCCAAAAGACAAGTGAATCTGTACATTTTTGTTTGTTCCCAGCCTTACCCAAGGGGTAACTATCAAGGGATCTTTTGAGCCATAATATTTCTTGTATGACTTTGATTCTTTTAGAAATTTTGCCGCAGTTGTAAGATATTCTGATGAAATTCGAAGAATCTTTTTCTTTTTTGCGTAATCTGCAATCATGGCATCAAGATTTTTGTAAGTATATTTGTCTGGAAATGCAATAACTAGTCTAATTTTACCATATTCTAAATCCAAAATCGGTTCAACATCTGCATTAGTTTCTCCTACCCAATCTTTTCCTGTAATTCCCACATCATACAATCCTTCATACACCAAAGTTGGAATTTCTTGAGGTCTGAGCATCTTTACAATAATTTTTGGATCATCTAAGAATACGCGATAAGTTCGACTTTTTCTGTTGACTTTGGTCCAGGATTTGTCTAAAAGTTTGAATGTTGCCTCTTCAAGGCTGCCTTTAGGGATGGCAAACTTTACTTGAGACATTGTAAATTTTTTCATCATCTAGCCATATAATAGGATTTTAAATTTCCTTGACTAATTCTTTTGCTTTATTCAATGAGATGTTTTTCTCTTCTATCATTTTTTGAACAATTTTATCGATTTGTTCATTTGTTGCACCAGCTGCAGCAGCTAGATTTCTAGCATGTAATCTCATATGTCCTTTTTGTATTCCTTCAGTGGATAGTGCCCTAATTGCACTGTAATTTTGTGCTAACCCAGTTGCAGTCATTATGCATGCAAGCTCTTGAGCAGAGGTAACACCAAGAATCTTGTTGCATATCTTGGCAATGGGATGTACATTT
>JASFUC010000157.1:0-3638 GCA_050050475.1 Nitrosopumilaceae archaeon | reverse complement strand
TAATACCATTTGTGAATGCGTATATGTTGGCCAGTGATTCTTTTGGCGTGTTTTGTAACGATGGTGTAAATGCAACTCTAAATCCTGAAAGATCAGTCAGGTGATCAGCTACCTCTTTTACTGATGCCTCAGTAGAGATGTAATAAACCACATTTCCATCTACATATCCCATAGTTAATGGTATTTCAATTGGAAGATTGGTATCAGACAGATTTTGCATCTTAGCTTCTGCGTTATACATTGGAACAGCTGCTGATAGCATAAGCATTCCCAATATCAAAGAAGTCATTTTTAGAACTTTATTCTGTGTTGTTTTTCTCATTGAATGCCAATTGTCAAAAAATTATTAACTTATTTTGCCAAATTAGACCCCAATCTTTTCATAAAAATAAAAAAATATCTACACAACATATCAGAATACTTTGTGCTACATTGTAGCACAAATTTGTTAAAACTTAAAATGGATGAGGAAAAAATCAGGAAACTTGAGTACAAAAAAGAAAACATTAACTGAACATGCAAGCTTTAGAATTAATGCATCTACTTTAGATGGTTTGAAAAAAATATCCAAAGAACAAAAGATCAGTCTTAACACATATGTTAATCAAATTTTTGATTCTCATTTGAGTTGGGATCTACATGCACCAGAAGTAGGATGGGTTGTCATGCTAAAATCCGCATTACAAGAAATTATTAAGAATTTAGATAATGAATCAATCATAATTGCTGCTAAAAATGCTGCAGAAAGCGGAGCAAAGGAGATTGCGCTATCCATGAGAGGAAAATACAACATGGATGAATGGATTTCAATATTAAAAGACAGAGCAAAATCTTCAGGATTTTCTATTAAGGAATATGACGATAATGGAACTATCAGGCTCGTGATGCATCATGACATGGGCGAAAACTGGTCATTGTTTTTTGAAACCTATTACCAATCTGTATTTTTTGACCTAGGTTCCAACATAAAGTCAGAGCATACTGAAAATTCCATTCTATTGGAAATAAAGGGTAGAATTTGAGGAGAATTTTTGATAGGAGAGCTATAATGACAAAAAGAGAAAGTTCATCGATATCGTGGTCAGACAAAAACATCTTGAAGAAAAAACCATCTATTCATAAAGAAAATTTTTCAAGGAAGTTGAAATAAAAAAATGCCTTCCTCAAATTTTGGAACTGCAATTAATTGTATAGATGGAAGAATTCAAACTCCAATCCAAAAATGGTTAAAAGATAATTTTGCTATAGACAATGTAGATACAATTACCGAACATGGAGTTGTAAGACTCTTTTCAAATCCTGATGAATTATCCAAAATAAAATCAAAAGTTTTGATTTCCGTCGAACAAAGCAATTCCAAAATTGTTGTGGTATCTGCCCATCATGATTGTGAGGGAGATGCTACAAAAGATGACGACATATCACAAATAAAAAATGCAGTATCTATCATAAAATCTTGGGATTTGCCTATTACAGTTATCGGTGTTTGGGTTAATGAACAGCAACAAGTCGAACCTGTTGACTAAAGACTTGACTGTATTTTCTTAATTACTTTTGAAAATTCATTTAATGGAACAATTTTTACAGTACTAGTTGAAGAGATTCCAACTTCAATACACATGGTCTCTATATCATGAGCATTTTGGGCATCTAGAATTATGATCCACTCATGTTCCAAAACTGACATGTAAAATCCAATTAATTTTTCTATGTTGTGGTTTTTGATGCTTTCTTCAATCTTTTTTTCCATCTCGAGAAAGGTTTTCTTGCTTGTCTGGTTATTCAAAGGACATGATTCAGGACTATGTACTGCAAAAACCCCAAATAGCATACACATATCTCAAATAAAATATTATTAAACTTTAAGGATTCATGAGAAAATTTCTATTCTATAATTTAATCGTGAAAATGGTAACCAAATTGGGAATAAATTAGTATCCAGAGATTTGAAAATTTTGGGTTTAGATGTTCAAAGAATCAAATTGTAATTTTACTAACAATGATAATCTTCTGGTTTGTGGTCACATGCAAGTTTTTGAATATTTTCAAAAAATGAAAGGTTTTGAATTGGAATTTCTGTAAATACAATCAACAGATAGTTGCAGACATTTATCGTAAAGATTGTGGAATTTTTCCTTTGAATTACTGCCGAACTAAATGATCCTAAGGAATCATCAAAATCTTTTCTAAAACATGATTCTAAGGCAAATTGCATATACATTTGACGTCTTTTGGGTTCACTTACCTTAGGTTTTGCTCCATTTTTGAATCCTCCCGCGCATAAATTCCCCATAAGATCGATAATCCCTGCAAATTGAATATTTTTTATTCCAAGTATTTTATCACACAAATTTTCCATAGATGACTGTATCTTTTCATTAGATATTTCATTTACAATCAAGGTCATGACCTAAAATTGGTTTTTTTTGAATATAAGTAAAAAGAAAGAAATTTTCTAGTGGTAAAATATTTCCAGGATTGTAAATTACGTTAGGAAAAAATTGATAAAATCATAATTGGAAAAAAGCCCATATCAACTAACTGGAATTTACTTAGACTCTAAAAAAACACTATTGGTATAAATACTAAAAATTAATCATAATAACTGTGGCAAAAAGAATCACAATAATGCTTGATGATGATCTTGTAAAAAAACTGCACGAGATTCAGGCAAAACAAATCAAAGAAACTTCCGAATCAGTAAGCTTTTCTGCTGTTTTGAATCAAACAGTTCGTAAAAAGCTAAAGTAGGCAAAAACACCTAAAAAACAAAAAAATCTATTTCCAAAAATCCAGACTATTTTGCATTTCTTTAATTGATCTTTCCTTCAGTGCAATGGTACCAGGTACGCTAAATCCTGCCTTATCCATAGTCAGATTGGGATGCTTTTGAACCAGCAGTTTGAAATCCCAGCAGGGAAAGAAAAAATGAAAACAAAGCAGTCGTGGCCCGCCATCTCTGTCTCGCATCAAAACAGTTCTTGAAATGTCAGATCCAATTTCTTTGTGGCACGTATCGCAAATATTTTTTTCTGACGAATACTGGGAGATTGCCTTTTCCTCTGAGATAATTTCATTGATATAATATGTGAGTCTCTTTGTCCCTTTTTCAGCAGTCAATGTGATTTTTTTATTGGCCACCACATCGAGTTTTGGAGTCTTGTGATTCCAAAATGAATTTACATCAGAAATATCAAATTTTTGCACATGTGGGTTCTTTGATTTGATTTTTAATTTTTTATTTGCAAACCCTTTGGAAACAAGTGGCCAATCTGCTTCTGGCTTATCATGTTTTAGATAAATCATGTACCATCCCCTCCAATGAACACAGAATTCTATTACGTGAAACTATCTATTATGTATTAATCCCAAAAGGTAGTTTGAATGGTATTAGTTTCCAACCATTACCAAAAAATAATTCAACTAATAAAATTGAAATTGTCATGATTTTCATTAACCTGTTTTTAATTTTACAATATATTGTTCGGGGTTAAAATTTCAGATGATATTCAGAATTAAAGCTTAAATTAATATCAAAAGCTGATTGGATTTTTTAAAGTTTTGAAAGTAACATGAAAAGTGGATTCAGAAATAAAAAGAGAGAAATGGAAAACAAACAGTGGATTTATTCTTGCTTG
>JASFUC010000156.1:0-3651 GCA_050050475.1 Nitrosopumilaceae archaeon | reverse complement strand
TTACTTCCCGATAGACCAGGGGCCTTCAAAGAAATAGTTGATGAAATTTCCGCAGCTAATGCAAATATAGTAGAAGTGGTTCATGATAGATTAAGCTCAAACATCAATGCAGGTTCAGCCTCAGTTACATTAAGTTTGGAAACTGCAGGAAAAGAACAGTCAGAAAATCTTATAAAAGTATTTCAAAACAAAAATATTCAGTTTGAATTACTTACTTGAATTTTTTTTGGGCAAATTTTGACAGACCGTGTTTTTTTAATTCTGCAGACTCTTTTAGAACAGATTTGTACTGTGATGTTTTGTGCATTTTTAATTTCTTTTTTAAATCAGGAAATTCATTTGCCAAAATTTTCATGGCATATATTCCAGCGTTACCTGCTTTGTTGATTCCCACAGATACTACAGGGGAACCAGCAGGCATCTCTGTAATTGACAATAATGAATCCAATCCACCAAAGGCAGAAAATTTTGAAGTATTAGTTTTTTTTGCATGTTTATCATTATACACCAAAATAGGAACTCCAATCACAGGAATAGTTGTAAATGAGGCAATCATTCCAGGTAAATGTGCAGCCCCACCAGCCCCTGCTATGATTACGCTGAATCCTGATTTTTCTGCATGTAATGCATATTCGGATAATCTTGCTGGTGTTCTATGAGCAGAAACGATTTGGTCTTCATGTTTTACTTTGAACTCATCTAAAATTTCAGCTGCACCTTTCATAATTCTACTATCAGAACTTGATCCCATAATAATTCCAATCAAAGGTTTTTTTGCGTAACGCACACCTATCTAAAAACAAAGTCCGTTATTATCTATATTGAATAAAATATTGACCACCTTTTTGCAAACCAGCATTAGCTATTTTTAATCCAGTTATGTTGAATCACTAATGGCAAAAATTCTGGGCATAATTGGCGGGGGTCAACTCGGCATGATGATTACAGAAGATGCAAAGAAATTGAGCCAACATATATCCAAAGTTATTGTTCTTGATCCCACACCTAATTGTCCTGCTTCTCAAGTAGGAGCAGAGCAGATCATCGGGGATTTTAAGGATAAAAATTCAATTCAAGAGCTATCTCAAAAATCAGATATCATCACATATGAAATTGAATCAGGAGATAGTAACGTACTAAAATCAGTTGAGGGCAATGCCGAAATAAATCCTTCACCAGACACACTGAAAACAATCCAAGACAAATTCCTACAAAAAACTTTCCTGTCAGAAAATAAAATTCCTGTAGCCGAATTTATCAAAATAGAATCTATCGAAGATTTACATGAAGGGTTGAATCAATTTGGATATCCTGCATTGTTAAAGGCCAGAAGAGATGCATATGATGGCAGAGGAAATTACAAAATAGATAGCCCTGATGTAATATCATCAGCTTTTGATTATTTTCAAGGTCAAAAACTGATGCTTGAAAAATTCATTCCATTCAAAGTGGAAGTATCAGTTATTGCTGCACGAAATACAAAAGGAGAAATCAAAACTTATCCACTTGTTGAGAACATTCACGAAAAAAATATTTTGAGAGAAACAATTGCCCCTGCAAGGGTTTCAGAGGAAATATCAAAGAAAGCTGAAAAAATCGCCCAAACAACTATGTCCGTACTGAAAGGGGCAGGAGTTTTTGGCATAGAGATGTTTGTTACTAATAATGATGAAGTTTTAATAAATGAAATAGCCCCCAGGGTTCACAATTCAGGTCACCACACATTGCAATCCAGTGAGACATCACAGTTTGAACAACATCTCCGAGCAATTTTAGGATTGGAGTTAGGAGGTGTCAAACTGGTAAGACCTACTGTAATGTATAACATTTTAGGGTCAGAAGGATTTGAGGGAGAGTACCAACCTATAGAAATCTCAGAGAAGAATGTATTTTTAAAAATGTACGGAAAAAAAATATCTAAACCTCAAAGAAAATTAGGTCATGTTAATTTTGTGGCAGATGAAGGAGAATCCATTGATAATCTTTTAAAAAAAATAGACCGTCTCAAAAAGAAATTTCAAACAAGGCCATTGAATTAAAATTCATTATGAAATAATCTCAAATAATAATGCCAAGAAATTTGATTCAATCATAAGTTTATTAATAAATTCAAAAGAATCACAGACATGGTATCCATCCCACATGTATTGTCAGGAATATCAATAATCTTGTTGGTAATTTATGGAATTGATGTGCTAGTTGGTGGCGGCGGAGCAGGCGAAGGATTTTTACCATTTGACGCCATGACGAGAGGCATTGGTTTTGGATTCCCGCCCATAATACTGTCGTTTATTGCATTTTTCATGTCTAAAAAACCACCATTCAAGGGTCTGGGAATAATGCTGATAATTACAGGAATCTTGATCATAATTGGGGGTGCCATTTCAATGATGAGTGCCAGTGAATCTGAAAATACGGCAAGGATGGCCGGTGAAGGAGGGGCTTTGATTGCAATTGGAGCAATAATCATAGGTCTTGGAGCAATAAAGATAAAAAAATCAATTACAAAGGTAGCATAAATGCCGGTTTGTAAAAAATGCGAAAACGATGTTTCTAAAGTATATGACTGCGAGCACACAGATGACCAAGAATATTGCAAAGAATGTTATACAGAACTTCATTATTATTTGACTGAAAAAGAATGAGTCCATCATAAAATTAAGATTGAATTAAAGTTATAACTCTAAGAGATGTACGACCAGAAAGTGAAGGCAATAATTTTAGCAGGTGGACGAGGTAAACGTCTCAAACCAATTACGGACTATGTCCCGAAACCACTAATACCGCTAAAGAATGTACCCATTATCGAATGGCAAATCCTATATTTAAAAAAATTCAAAGTTAATGAAATAATAATTTGTACTGGTTACAAAACTAAAATGATAGAACATTTTTTAGATACCAAAGATAATTTTGGAATTAAAATTCAATTCTCAATTGAAAAAAACCCTTTAGGGACTGGAGGAGCTATAAAACAAGCTGGAAAACTAATCAAAGAAAATTCATTTTTTGTATTGAATGGAGATACAATCACGAATATTGATTTAGGAAAATTACAAAAAAAGACAAATTCCATTGCAGCTATTGAGCTTAGAACAAAGTTTGGAATTATGGAAACAGAGGGGGATAAAGTTGTCAAATTCAGAGAGAAAAAAGAATTGCCAAATGTTTGGATGAATGCGGGCATTTATCATCTACAAAAAAAATTACTAAAAGACTTGCCAAACAAGGGAGATATAGAAAAAACTGTTTTTCCAGATTATGCTCAAAAACAAATGTTAAACACCGTAAAATTCAAAAATGCAAAATGGTATTCCGTGGACTCTTTCAAAGATATGGAAGAGTGCGCTTTAGAGGTGGATAAAATAATAAAATGAAAATAAAAGGCTAGGCACCAGTTCGATGTAAAGTGACCATTAAATAGGCAATTTCATTAACAAAATTTTCATCTTCTTTTACAGCAGATGCATATTTTGTTGCAGTTTTCCAAAATGTGCTTTCCTGGTCATGGTTTTCTAAAAATATTTGCTCACTCATGCATAATGATTTGAAGATATCATCATAATGTTCAACCTCAATGATATTTTACACAATGCTAAAAGAGTTAAACTAGGATAGTTTTCCAGATATTCATGTCCAAGAAACCTCCGA
>JASFUC010000155.1:0-3653 GCA_050050475.1 Nitrosopumilaceae archaeon | reverse complement strand
TATCTTTTTCCACAATAACTGTTCTATCTTTGGGAACACGAAATAATTTTTTAGATCCAGCAGCAGATTGAATTATTATCTTTGAATAAGGATCTTTAGTAGCTTTGTATAAAATTCCTTTATCACCTATTGATTGAGACCAATGTGTCCCTTGTACAAAGGAAATTGCTTGGAATTTAATTACTTGATAGGAGTAAACCAATTTCTTCAACTATTCCTTTTGCATTCTTGTAAGAATTTCATCGCAAATTCTTCTCATTTCAGAATCTGAACCAACACTACAAATTTCAACCAGATCAGAAGTAGTAATAATTCCAATTACTTTGTCATTATCAATAACAGGTAATTTGTGAATATTTTTTACTTTCATCTGTTCAGCTGCTTCCCAAACCGTTTCACCAGGATCAATAGAAATTAGTGGAGATGACATTACTTCTTCCAGAGGAGATGTTAGAGGTTTTTCTTTAGAAGCAATTCTTCTTACAAAATCTCTTTCTGTAAGAATGCCTACTGGTTGGTTATTTTGTGTTACAATAACACATCCTATGTTTTTTTCATCCATTATTTTTGCTGCATCTTTTATCATTGATGAACTATCTAATGTAGCAACTTTGTCGATCATAACATCCTTGACAAATGTATGCGCCATGGTTTAATCGAGGATTATATTCTAATAAAGAAGTTCCTCATTTTCATTCTAAGAAACTTGATTGCCAACTTGTTATTTTACTATTAATACAGGAACTTTTGATTTATGAAGGACAAAATTTGATGTGCTTCCTAAAAAAGTCTCTTTGAGAGAACTCATTCCTCTAGAGCCTACTATGATAATATCATATGATTTAGTAGTTGCAAAATTAATGATTTTTGGGCCTTCTTCACCATATACTATTTTGTCATCAAAGAGTATACCATTTTGAGCGGAGTGTTTTTTAGCTTTGAACATAAATTTGGCTGCATGATTCAGGTGATATTTTTCTACATAAGAAATCTGGGAACTAGTTTGAGGTTTGGCCATCGGGACTACATACAAGCCTGTAATTGTTGCTTGACATTGCCTGGCAAGATAAATTGCTTCGTCGAGGCCCCTGAGAGAATTTTTAGAGCCGTCGAGGGGCACAAGAATTTTTTTAATATTTGGCACACTTTACAAATATTATAAGAGAATTTAAGAAGTTTTCAGGATATCAAAGATAAAAATTTTGAGTTATATTCTAAGAATTGATTTTCAAAAATGAGATTAGACAAAGTATCTATAATACTTGAAGATAAAAATAAAATCAGAATGGAACAAGATGCAAAATCAATCACTGTTAAGGATATTATGACTAAATCCGTAATATCTGTAGATTCTGGAATTACCGTAAATGAGGCAGCAAAGATGATGGAAGATGCCAAGGTAGGTGCAGTTATTGTTATGGAAAATAATACCCCTGTTGGCATTATTACAGATAGGGATTTTGCAGTGAAAATTGTTGCACATGCATATCAAATTACAACACCAGTAAAACAAATTATGTCATCTCCACTAATTGCCACCAGTCCGGATGAAACAGTGTTGATGGCAGCAGATTTAATGTACTCAAGAGACATTCGAAAATTGCCTGTTATTGATAATGACAAAGTAATTGGAATTATTACTGCAACCGACCTTGTCAATCAGCTTGCAATATGTACTGAGGAAGATATACAAAAAATGTATCACGAGTCTGTAATCAAAGTTTACAAACAATACAGTCCCTACAACTAATCAACTACTTATTATCGCGGACATTATAGATTTTCCAGCAATAAGAGCACCAATGGATAATCCGATATTTGCAAAAATATTAACTGCTAAAGCACCATAATGTTGATTATCTAAGAGATTACTGGAATCTAGTGCAAACGACGACATTGTTGTTAAGGAACCGCAGAATCCCACTGCCGCCAACAAGGAATATCTTCCATCTAAATTCCATTGTTCAGATAATATTACAAATGTTCCTAAAATGAAAGCCCCAATTACGTTGACAATCAACACGTTAATCGGTAAAGTATTGAAAAGTAATGGGGATTCTGTAATTTTGTATCTTATAAAAGCGCCAAAAATAGATCCTGCTGCCAAAAAAACGAATTCAAACCCCTTCATTTTCTATTCTGAGAACGTGGTTTTATTTAGTATTAACATACAGGCATGAATCAATTGTTCATTGAATAACGTACCTAGGATTTTTATAGGCATAGTATTGTTTCACGCTGATGACCCTTAAGCTTCGTTGTGACGAATATGGTTTTGAGTGTGATTTTTCTCTTGAAGGAGAAAAGAGCCTTGAACTGCTTGAAAAATTAAGAGTACATTTTGAGGAAGAACATGGTATTGAATACCCAATAGATGCGGTAATTCAAATGATTGTTAACCGTGGACATTCTCTTGATTCAATTAAGAAATAGATTTTTTTAAAAATATTTTTCGTTTTATTTTTAACATTTAATAGAATGTGTAATGTATTGAAACTAAGTCTTATTTTGAAAACATTTCAAGGAATTTTTAGTAACTAAGATCTGTTTTTATTTTCAAAATTACCACTTCCACTTTCCTTTTATTTGATGGATGTATATAATGGATAGTAGTGGTAGCATATTATTCTAGTGATTATGATGTAAAGTGTCAACTTGATACTTGCAAAACCTACCCTGTGATTACTGATTCTGATAGAGGAGAAGTTTTTTGTGGGGGTTGCGGGCTTGTCTTAGTTCAAAACTTAGACGATACAACAAATGAAAACCGAAGTTATAGTTCAGAAGAATTTATGAAAAATGCAAGAACAGGTCCAGGAGGATCTTTGACAATGTTCGATAAAGGTTTATCAACCGTTATTGGTGCTGACAAGGATTCATCAGGAAAGAGTTTATCAAGTAAAACAAAATATGAATTTAATCGACTCCGTACTTGGGATCAAAGAAGCAAATCAAGAAAAACTTCATCGTTAAGTAAAGCATTTACTTTATTGCATGGAATGAAAACAAAAATTGGAGTCGCAGACAATGTTGTTGAAAATGCTGCATATATTTACAGAAAAGCCGTAGGTGCAAAACTCACCAGAGGTAGGACAATGGCGTCTTTAATTTCTGCGTCGCTTTATGCTGCATGCAGACAAAACAACATTCCCAGAACTTTAGATGACATAGCAGAGGTCGGAAATGTTGAAAGAAGAATTTTATCCAGAGACCTAAGAACCATTATCAAGAAATTAGGATTGAGCCTAAATCAATATGATACGACTTCGTTTATTGCCAAAATTTCAAACAATATGAATTTGAGTGAAAAAACGAAAAGAGATGCTTTTGATATTTTGAAAAAATGTGAAGATAAAAAAATTACAGCTGGAAAACATCCGGTCGCTCAAGCAGCTGCTTCTTTGTATATTGCATCAATTTTAAATGGAGAAAAAATTAGCCAAAAGAAATTTTCGAATGAATCAGGTGTTAGTGATGTTACAATTAGAAACAGAGCCACTTTGATCAAAAAAACTCTCAAAATAACAGATTAGAATTTTGAGTTAGTTACACCTTTATCTCTAAAGAAGAGGATATATCAAAAATGGCCTCTTGAAGTTGTTGCACCAATTGCATTATTACTTTGATTTGTTCCAGAGTAATCGCCTGAAGGT
>JASFUC010000154.1:0-3668 GCA_050050475.1 Nitrosopumilaceae archaeon | reverse complement strand
TGACTATGAATTGTCATCCTTTAGTAAAGAAGGACTAATCTACACTCCAGCTCAGTTGCAAGTCAAGCCATTTGTTAGCCAAGATGCAGACATCCAAATTTCCAGTAGAGGCGCAACCCATGGCTGATGCATCATTTCTTGCCCTTTCCGGAAAAATTTAGTTCAGCAAGTTTAGAGAACAAATCCGTTACGACTTGAATCTGCCAAGACCTGTTTCAAATTTGTATTTCCACCAATCAGAGGAGTGGAAAAAAGATGAAGGCCCAATTTAATTAGCACGAGAGATAAATTCAATCATGTTTGTTTATTCTATATGTGGTAAAAAATTCGATGAAGAAAGACGGATGAAAATACACTTCAAAACTTATGAAAAAAGGGATGCAAACCCAAAAAACAAAAAAGAGATGAAATACCTGATTTTTCTCAGGTAATGTAAAACCTATGAAGAACATTGTGGTGAGTCTTGGTAGATTCATCACTTAAGATAATGGAAGCAAGTTGCCCATATTCTTCTGAAATTAATTTTTGGAAATAATAGAGAATTAAAAATGGACTAAAACATTGATAAGATTGGCAATGCTTCCCACTCGTATAGATAGGATTCTAAGACTTTTGAGGTGACTTTTTTGTTCTCCTCGAAGAATTTCTCTGCCTCTTCTTTGGTACCCTGAAAAACGGCCATTCCTGTTTTGTTATCATTGAAGGGGCCAGATAAAACAAATTTGCCGTTATTATTCCAAGAGTCTACAAGACTGCGGACTGAAGGTGCAGTTTGATCTAAATCAGCATCAGTTGCGTTTTCCCTCCGAGCAGAAACTAGAACCCATAACTTTTCTTCTCTTTGTGTTTCTAGTTGTTGTGTCATAATCTATTTACATAGTTTTGGTAATTAAACATAGTTGAGATTTTAGGAAGTTGTTTTATATTCTGATTCTATAGAATGAGAACAAGTAGAACAATAATTAGCGTTAGCTAATTAGCCTCATCTAATTTTCATACTCTTTAAATCAAATTATGTGGTACACTATCCGATGAAAGTAGAGTCGTGCAGAAAATGTGGAATGGGATTAGAAACCCACAAACAATGTAGGGTGTGCGAAAAAACAAATCAGTTTTTCTGTCATGGCTGTGGAAACATCACTGAGGAACAAATCCATTTTCAATGCTTTATGACTAGTATGAACCGTCCTTTGTTAGACGTGAAAAGGCAAAGAAGTTAAAATGACGTTAAAAAATATGCAAGAAAAGATTCCTTGCATTCATTCCTCACAAATAAGTGATGAAAATACAGGTGAACAAATCTGTAAAAAATGCGGTCAGGTTCTAGATGATAACATGGTAGACTATACTTCTGAGCTTGCAGATGACTTTCAAAACGCACGGACAGGACCCAAAATTTCAATATTGATTCACGACGGTGGTCTTTCCACCGTTATCGGAAAATCAAATGTTGATTCTAGTCGCAAACCAGTCTCATATGCAATGAGAAACTCCCTCAAAAGAATGAGGATGTGGGATTACCGTAGCAAAGCTGGCACCTCTTCTAGGAAAAACCTCACAATTGCTCTTTTGGAGATTAACAAAATCAAAGAAAAGATGATGCTGTCTGATGCAATTTCAGAGCGAGCAGCATACCTGTACAGAAAGGCAGCTGAGAACAAACTGGTGCGTGGCAGATCGGTTCGAGCAGTAGTGGGTGCTTGCATCTATGCTGCCTGCCGTGACTTCGGAACCACTAGAACAATAATCGAGATTTCAAAAAAGATGAATGAAAGAAGAACAATAATTGCACAAAGTTATCGAATGCTGTTTCAAAAATTGAGCCTTCAAGTTTCTATCCCTGATCCTACAAATAGCATAATTAGATTTTCGAACAATCTGGGGCTTTCTGAGCCAACAAAAAGGGATGCAACATTCATACTTGACAAACTAAAAGAAAAACAATTAGTTGCAGGCAAGAAACCTGATGCAGTGGCTGCAGTTGTAATCTATATGGCATGCATTAGGAACAATGAAAACATTTCTCAACACAAAATATCTGAGGTGTCTGGTGTTACTTCAGTTACTATTCGAAATAGGTTGAGGGAATATAAAAAACACGTAAAACTAATTTAAAATAATTTTTGAATTTAATATCAATGAATTTTGGTAAGCTAAATTGTTGATACTAAGCTGAATTTTGAAATTGGTTTTATATGTGATCATAAAGAAATGATATCATGCCAATTGCAGAAAATTTCCCTGAAGGTCTCAAACCCATTGGAAAAATAAATCATGCCGATGGAGAGAATTTTCATCTTGTGTGGGGACCAGGAAAGGATAATGGTGAGGCATTCACTAATGAAAAAGTAAAAGCCGATTATGCTAAAAGAGGAGAAGAACAAGTACCATTAGGGGTAAGTGGGACTATGGTTGCAGTAGACTGGGATTCTTGTGTTGCAGATGGTGCCTGTATTGAATCATGTCCGGTCAATGTGTTTCAGTGGTACAGAACAGAAAAAGATGTTGCCGGAATTAAGGCAATTAACGAGACATTTGAGGGTTCTGGAAGTTCTGAAAAAGAGGAAAGAAAAGACTATACCGACAAGGCAGATCCAATCAGAGAACACGACTGTATTTGGTGCATGGCCTGCGTTTCAGTATGTCCGCCTGCAGCAATAAAGGTAGATCAAGCAAACCAAGAATTTCATGAAAAAGAAGCAGGCACATTTGTCAAGATGGAAGGCAGCTCAAACCCACATTCTCATGATTAGATATGAAAAATGCAAACACTCGAATATTATTTATGATGATTTTGCTTCCATGAAAATGGACAAAATGGGACGATGCACAGGTTATGTTTGTCTTAGTCACTGTTCTGATTGTACTCATAAATTCAAAACCTATTTTAGATTTAATACAAAAATAAAAAAGATTAGAAGTTTTGACAATCTTCTAAGTCATTTAGAGTAGCATCTACTGTTTGTATTGTATTGCTTGGTATCGTAGGAACTTCAGGTAAACCTGAGAAAGGTTCTTGAAGATCAACCACTAAATCATCCGCACTGATTATTACCCCGACTACAACTTCTATGCCAAGTATTTCTGTGGTTACTAGATCAATATCAGGAATTACATTTGGAACCGTAAAACTTGGATCAAATTCCCTTACAGGTGATACTATGTTATTCTCCACAGGTATAAGTACGATATTGTTCATTCCATCTAGAAGATCCACAGTTGCTCCGCCAACTATCATAAATGCTGATTCTGTAACATCTATGTTTTCACAAAGGATAACCATATCATTATTCACAGTTGTAACGTTTGCCATGAGTTCATTATCCTTGGCCATTAGTTCGGCATCTTTTTCCATTAGCTCAGCAGTCTTGTTCATCAATTCAGCATCTTTAGCTTTGAGTTCTTCCTCAAGTTCAAGCAGCCTTTGCCAAAGTTGACAGTCAGGAGATTGGATATCATTTTGTTGTCCTTCACATTCTGCTTCAAGTGTGGGAGGAGCAGCAAATGAAGAAGGCATAGTTCCTAATATCATACTAAATCCAATCAATATTGCTAGCAGTGTATTTTTTGTTGTCATTGAAGATTGGGAAAATTTTTAGATGATAAACAATTGTGTGTAACATTTGTTTCGTACCACTATGACCAATATTGGAGTAGTACAAAATTTT